>CAYZGY010000216.1:0-10630 GCA_964478085.1 uncultured Planctomycetia bacterium | reverse complement strand
AGCTGCTCGGCGTCACGGTCGTGATCGTGCTCTTCTTCGGGATCGCGAGCATCACGTGGCAGGATCACGTCAAGACGCTCTTCCAGCGTCTCGCCGGAGCGGAGATCGAGTACCCGACTCAGACCGACGTTCTCGAGATAACGACCGACTCCCCGGGGCGAACGGGTGGCGGGGGGGTGGTCTCCGGGGGCGCTAACTAGACGAAGGGCGTCCCCGCGGCCGGCCGCGTCTTCACCCGCTTTGCGGAGGGCGACGGCGAATGGAAGGCGCTTCCGCTCAAGAAGGATCGCGACGGCGCGGTGTACCGCCGAGAGCTCAAAGACCTGACGCGCGACCTTCTCTACTACGTCGAGCTCGGCGATGACCGTGGCGAGACGTACCGCATCAAGGTCGTTCACTCGCCTCGGGTGGTCGCAGCGAACCTGCAGCTCACCTACCCCGACTACATGAAGCGTGACGCCGGCTCGAGCGATCAGCTCAACCTCGAGGTGCCGGCAGGCACTACGGTCGCGTGGAACGTCTCGTGCTCTCCGCCGATCAACAAGCTCGTCGTTCTCGCGACCGGCAAGTTTCCTCCCGAGGAGTAAGAAGATGCCGACGGCGAGGGTGATGGCGAGGGAGACGAAGAGTCGGACGACGAGGACGAGGATTTCGACGAGGACGATGAGGAAGAGCTCGTCGAGCGCACCAAGGAGATCGAGGCCGAGGTCGCGCCCGATGGGAAGAGCTTCCGCTTCACCCTGACGGCCGATAACGAGATCAAGTACTCGTTCCGCTGGACCGAACGCGCCAGCGGTCAGAACTTCCAGTTCGACGACGTTCAAAGCACCGTGCGAGTCATCCGGGACGCCGTTCCGGAGATCGAGCTCCTGCAACCTCAAGCCGGGGGCGTCGCCACGGTCGACAAGAAGCTCGAGATCAAGGTCCGCGCTTCGGACGATAATGGCCTCGCGAAGGCCTGGCTCGTCTACTCGCTCGACGGCAGCGACGAGCAGCGCATCGAGATCCACGATTTCCTCGGTGTTCCCGCTCAGGAGTTCAGTTACACCTGGGATATCAAGAAGAGCATTCCGGAGCTCGAGCCGAACCGTCGCGTGCACGTCTCGATCGAGCTCGTCGATCTCCATCCGAACTCGCTCGAGCACACGCGGCGATCCGTCGAGCGTCAAATCGGTATTCTCGGTAAAGATGATTACCTTCAGTGGTATCTTGAACAGCTGGCTGCCCAGCACGACGAGATCCGTCGCGCGCGGGACGCCGAGAAGACCTCTTCCGAGCGCGTCAAAGAGCTCAAGATTCAGGAGGGCGAAGTTCGATGAAGCTCGTTCGTTCGAATTCGACTCGATGTGGTTTGGTGGTGATCTTGGCCGTCTTCGTCTCCGGTCTGTCGGTGGCGCAGGACGAGAGCGAGAGCTCGGCTACGCCCACAAAGAAAGACGCTTCGCCTGCGGCGGCAGCGGGAGAGAAGCCGACGATCCTCGCTGCGGACGCGGAAGATCTTCTGCGCACCGGTGATCGTCTGCTCACCGAAGAGCGTCGTCAGCTCGACGTTCGTCGTCGCTTGAGCTCGGTCAAGGGCAAGATCGATTGGCTCCTCGCGGATCTGCAGTCGAACGGGCTCATGGAAGAGGGTGGGGGGAAGAAGATCGAGGAGATGAACACTCGTCTCGTCGCGATCGGTACGAAGCACGTGCCGAAGGCGGCCGGTCTCCTGCGCCAAGCACGCGGCGATATCGACAAGTCGCCCCCGCACATTGTCGCGGCCGACGTGGAGATCGACACGATCCTCATCGAGCTCGACAAGGTGCTTCGTGGCGCCGGATCGGTGCTCGTCGACGACGCGCTCGTCAAGCAGTTGCGCGAGATCATCACGCAGGAAGAGTTCCTCCGTCGTCAGACCGCGACGTGGGGCAAGAAGATGATCCTCGCACCGCAAGCGGCGAACGTCGATCAAGGTCGACTGCAGCGTTCGCAGCAGAGCGTCATCGGCCGTTACGCTCAGTTCTTCGCGCTTCTCTCGAAGGCCGCGAGTGACGCGCTCGACGACGACTCGAAGGAGCGTCTCGAAGGCAGCCGCAACATCCTCCGTGACAAGAAGCCCGAGATTGCCCTCTCGCGCGCGATCGATCAGATCAGCCGCAAGCAGGCGATCGGTGCCGTCACAGAACAGGACAAGGCGATCGCGGCGTTGAAAGAGGCTCTCGAGATTCTCGGTGCCGACGAGGAAGAGGTCAGCGACGCGGTGCTCGAGCTCGAGCGCATCATCGCGGCGCAGAAGCTGCTCAAGTCCGACACCGAGAGCGCGGAGGGCAATCGTTTCCGTCAAGAGCAGTCGCATCTCGAAGCGCGTCAGATCGAGATCGGTCGTGACGTCGCGATTCTCCGTGGCGAAGGTGGTGCGGCCGAGGCTGCCGTCCTTTCGGCAGAGCTCAGCTCCGAGACCGTGCAGAAGGCTCTCGGTGAGGCGGCGGGTCACATCAAGACGGCCGAGAAGTCGCTCAACCGCGGTCGAGGCACAGGTGAAGGTCATCGCCGCGCTCGAGTCCGCGCTCGCCGAGGCGGTCGCCGACGAGGCGACGGAAGCGGGTGGCGAAGACGTCGACAGCGAGGACGGCAGCGAGACCGACGACGGTTTCGGCGACGATGGCTTCGGTGATGATGGCTTCGGTGATGACGGTTTCGAGGACGATGGCTTCGGAGATGATGGCTTCGGAGATGACGGCTTCGGAGATGACGGCTTCGGCGATATGGGATTCGCCGATCCCGGTTTCGGCGACATGGGCTTCGGCGACATGGGCTTCGGAGCCGAAGGCGCCGGTCAGGGAGAAGGCCAAGGCCAAGGAGAGGGGCAAGGTCAAGGTCAGGGCCAAGGACAGGGACAAGGACAGGGTCAAGGCCAAGGACAGGGTCAAGGCCAAGGACAGGGACAAGGTCAGGGCCAAGGCCAAGGGCAAGGGCAAGGCCAGGGTCGGGGACGCGGCCAGCCGACGCCGTTCGCCGGCGATCCCAAGGATCTCCAGGAAAGCTACGCCGACGGTACCTCGTCGACGCTCGCCAAGGGCGACCAGGTCGCTCGCCAAGGACGTGCTCGCTCGGCGCTCTCGCGACGCCGTCGCTCCGCCGCAATCCAGAAGTTCGTCCAGCAACTGCCTCCCGAGTTCCGCCGACAAGTCGCGGACTACTTCGAAGCGCTGGCTGAATAAACTGACGTTCTAATTCTCAGTGAACGCAACATGAAGTCTTTCCAAGCAAAAGTCATCTCGACGACCGCGCTTCTCTGCGTGGCTCTGGCTCCGTTCATCTCGCTCTCGAAAGTCGAGGCGCAGGAAGGTCGACAAATCGTCGGCGTTGCGCGACTCTCGCCCGAGGTGAAGGCCGCGATCACGAAAGGGCTTGTCTACCTCGCCAAGCCCGGCGTCCAGAACGAGGACGGCAGCTGGGGAGGTCCGTCGAATCGCGTCGCGGAAACGTCGCTCAGTCTGATGGCGTTCATGCTCAAAGGGCACGTCCCGGGCCGAGGTCGCTACGGTCGCGTCATGGACAACGGCCTCGCGTACTTGCTGAACAAGGGCAAGGCGCAGCGTGGCTTCATCGGCACGCCGTCGAATCACGCGGGCATGTACGAGCACGGCCTCGCGATCCTCGCGCTCTCGGAAGCTTGGGGACAGAGCAAGAACCCTCGTCTCCGTAACGCGCTTCGTCGCGCGGTGGACATCACGCTGCGTGCACAGAACAAAGCCGGCGGTTGGCGCTACAACCCAGAGCCCTCCGACGCCGATCTCTCGATGACGGTCATGCAGCTGGTCGCGCTCAACTCCGCACGCGAGTCGGGAATCGCCGTTCCCGGGCGGACGATCGAGCTCGCGACGCACTACGTGCTCAGCTGTCAGGACAAGACGAGCGGCGGTTTCAAGTACATGCCGAACAGCGGCGAGCCCGGCTTTGCGCGAACCTCGGCCGGTGTCATGTCGCTCGTCATGTGCGGTCAACGATCGCACCGAGCGACGCGCCGTGGGCTCGACTTTCTCAAGGGTTATCCGAATCGCAAGTTCGAGAAGAACTTTCCGCGCTTTCACTACTCGCACTACTACGCGATCCAGGCGTTGTACCAGTTCGGCGAAGCCGACTTCCAAGCTTGGTACCCGAAGATTTCGGCAACCATCCTCGCGAAGCAGTCGACGAGCGGAAGCTGGCACGGTGCCCACGGCCAAGCCTACGGAACGGCTCTCTCGATTTTGATCCTCGGAGTGCCGTACCGGTACCTGCCGATCTACCAGCGCTGAGAACGCGACGGTACAATTGACCGAATGAAGACGACGTTCGAATCGAAGACGCGGTCGCGGTCGTTTTTCTTCGCTCCATTCGCGGGTCTCGTCTCCGCGCTCATCACCACGTTGGTGATCTCGCAAGAGGCGCCGGCTGATCCGGGCGGCGACGAAGAGAAAACCGTTCCGAAATCCGCCGTTCCGAAATCCGCCGTTCCGCCCGAGGTGGCCGTTGTCGGGCGCATGCTCCACCAGCTCGACCACGAGGATTGGATCCTTCGCACCGAGGCTCTCGACTACCTCTCGCGACATCGAGTCGCCGAGTCCTTGCCTCGTATCCGCGAGATCGCACGTGACGAGAAGGAGACGGCGTGGACGCGTGGTCGCGCGATAGTCGCAGCTTCCCGACTCGCTCCCGAGGCGATGCTCGAGGAGGTCCGTGGGCTCGCGAAGAGCGAGGACGCGGGATTGCGTGCGGCCGTGGCAGAGTCTGCCGAGACTCTCGATCGAGTCGCGACGCGCGACCTGCTGGCGACGCTCTCGAACGACGCCGACATCTCCGTGAGTCTCCGCGCCCTCGCGAGTCTCGCGCAGCACGGCGGTGCTGACGCTTGGAGCACGGTCGATGGGAAGACGAAGTCTCTCGATCTCTCGGCGCTGCCGGCACCGGCTTTGAGCTCGGCGGCACGCGCGCTTGCCGGAGTCGGCACGGACGAGGCGTTCGGGCGTCTCAAAGGCTGGATCGAGAAGGGCGCGTCGCGCGACTCGATCTCGTCGGCACTCCTGCGTGGTCTTCGCGGCGCTCGATCGCCCGCGCTCGTGCTGCCGCTCCTTCAGGTCTTGAGCGAGCTTCAACCTCGCGACCGGCGATTCGGGACGATCCTGAGCCTCCTTCAGGAGCAGGAGCGCCCGAGCACGATCGAGGTGCTCCGTGCGGAGCTCGAGACGGGCGACGCGAAAGCGATCCGTACGGTCGCGGTTGTCGTTCATCGTCTTCTCCGCCTGCCCGAGCTCGGCGATCCGCTGCGCAAGGCGCTCGATGGCGTGACGGACGACGCCACGATTCAGGCCGGGCTCATCGCGCTCGGAGAGGCCGAGCTCGATCCCGATCGTCATATCGAGATCTTCCGCAAGTTCCTCGAGAACGCGAATCCGAAGGTTCGCGCCCTCTCGATTCGTTGCCTCGCTCACTGCAAGAGGGCCAACCTCTTCGAGGCGCTCGAGTCGCGCATCTCGGACGAGGAGCCGAGGGTCGTCCTCGCAGCCCTCGACGTGCTGCTCGCGGCACCGTTCCAAGCTCCCGAAGGAAAGCTCGTTCCGTACCTGAAGCCCGCGCTGCAGACCGAAAACAATCGCGTGCGTTCTCAGGCGTTCAAGCTGCTCGGCGAAGCGGGAAGCGAGAAGGACTTCGCCCCGGCGATGAAGCTGCTCGGCGATCGACTCCGCAGCACCGACGAGGCTCGTCGACAGGCAGCCGCGAAGGCGCTCGGCGAGCTCGCCGACGAAAAGGGGCTCGAGAATCTCGCGCGGCGACAAGGATACGTCGCGCATTGGCGCGTCATCGGCACATTCCTCAACGACAAGGAGAACAAGGGCTTCAACACCCCTTTCCCTCCTGAGACGACGATCGACTTCAAGGCGACGTACAAGGCGAAGTACCTCTGGACGCTCGAAGGTCAGCGCGAGGAGATCGAGCGCGAGATCTTTTGGCGCAAGGCGCCGGTCGATCAGTCCGACGGCAAGCTGATTCTGCCGCAATTCTTGCCGCCGCCCGGAACGATGTCGGTCGCGTACATGGTCGCGGACTTCCGCCCGGGGCAAATCGGTGACGCGTTCCTGAGCATCGATGGGGACGACTCCTTTCGTGTCTGGCTCAACGGCAAGAAGCTCACCGAGAAGGTCGCCGAGTACAAGCACCGCCAGGACTGCATCGCGCAGGAGGTCGGGCTCAACGTCGAATTGAAGGCGGGAGCGAACCGCCTCCTGATCAAGACGACGAACATCGATCACAACTGGTGGGTACGAGTGCGATTCACCGACGCGAACGGCCTTCCGATCGAGGTGTACCCGCAATGATGTCGCGCCGAAACACCCTCCGAGTCGTCTTCGCCCTTTGCGCGATCACCATCCCGTTCGCCGAGACGCGCTCGACACTCGCGGCCGAGCCGGTTCGACGCAGTATCGAGGAGAGGTGGGAAGAGGCCGACGACGCCTACCGCACGGGAGAGACGGCTCGAGGTCACGCGCTGCTGCGCAAGCTGACCGAGGACCATCCGGGCGATTACGATCTCGCCGTTCGTTGCCTCTCGCGCATCCTCGGTGCGTCCAGTCGCCACATCCCCGAGAATCCTTGGCCCGAGTACGCGAGCTCGCGATTGCGCGCCCTCGAGCGCCTCGGCGTCATTTCGGCGAACTCGTGGTCGGCGCACCGCGCGCTCCAGGTTCAGGCCGAGGCCGACGTGCGCCACGGGCGGCTCTTCCAAGTCATCGATGACGTCGATCGCCTCGCGCGCGAGAATCCGCACGATCTCGAGTGGCAAATCGGCCGAGCTCTCTGGCACCGCCAGCTCGACTCCCCCGAGACCGCGCCTATCTACGCGAACTTGCGCCGTCGCATGGACCTCAACCATCCCGACGACACGACGCGCGCGCTCTGGGCAGAGAACCAGAAGGAGCTCGAGGTCGATTCGAAGAGCCTCCCGAACGTCGTCGTGCCCGTGCCGAAGGGCAGTCCTCTCCATCTGATGGAGCCCGACGATCCCGACGGGCGCTGGCGCGAGTTTCTTGACCGCCGTTTCAGTGAGATTGTCGATCTTGCCGACCGTCTCGCGGGCCTCGCGCTCGCCGACGATCAGACGGTCTTCTGGCTCGACAAGACGGGTCTGACGGACCCGGCGCGCGTGGTCGACATGCACCTCCAAGGACAGCGATCCGCGGATCTCGATCAATTGCGCAAGCTGCAGGAAGATCACTTCTCGCTCGAGACGCTTCCTCCTCACATGACGGATGGCGACGCCCACGCGCACGGGCGACGCTACGCCAGGTCGAAGGGGGCTCAGGAGCAGCTCCTCGGGGGCGCGCATCGCGCACTCTGGGCTGGGAGGGCCCACGCCGCGCTTCGGAGCTTCGAGGAGATTCTCGCCCACGCGAACGACCCGGAGCTGCGAGAGCGTGCGCAAGTGGGAGTCTGGGTGTCGCAGTCGATGATCGGGGACGCCGCGGAGCTTCAAAGGAGCTTCGAGAGCGTCGACGCGACCGCGACCTTCCCTTGGATGGGAAATCGTCTGACCGCGCAAGAGATCGCGAAGTCCTTGCCTGTTGGTGAGAAATCCGCCGGTGAGGTGAAGTCCGCGGAGGGACCGGCGCTCGAAGGACTCGCGATGCATGTCCTGCGGATTCCCGCGATTTCGCCGTGGCCCGCGAGCTCGCCTTCCTCGACGCTCTCGCTCGACATGCAGACAGTGGGCGACAAGCTCCTCGTCAGCGGACGAAACTTGATCTCGCTCTACGACGCGAAGGATCCGAAGGCGCCGCTCTGGACGAGCGCACAGCGTGACTTCGCCCAGGAGAAGAACAACCGCAGGTATTACCCTGGCTACTTCCGCCCGACCTTTCACGGCGATTCGATCTTCGCGCGCTCGAGCTTCACTGCGACCCCACGCGGCATCTCTTCGCTCGATCCGACCACGGGGCAGCCGCGTTGGTCGAACGAAGCAGGCTTCGAGCAGAAGGCTCGTCGTCGACGCAGCGGCGTCTCGGTCCCGCTGAGCGAGCCGGTCGTCGCGGACGGGCTTCTCTTCTACCTCGAGTGGCAAGCACAGGGAGACGTCGGTCAGCAGCGGGGCAGACGACTCGGGCTCGTGGCCTACGATCCCGGTCGACGTCAGGAAGTCTGGAACGCGAAGATCGCCTCGGCCGGCGACGTCAGCGACATGCCGGCGACCCTCGAGCGGGCGCAGCCCGACTGGGCGATCTACGGGAATCGGGTGACCGTTCACGGTGGCGCGGTGTACAGCAGCTCGAACACGGGAATCATCGCTCGTTCTGACGTGCGCGACGGTCGGGTCGACTGGCTCCACTTCTACCGTCAGGGACAGCACAAGCCGACGCGGCGCGGGCTCGGCTGCTCGCCGATCGTCAGCGGCGATCGCGTCCTTTGCATGCCGCGCGACACCGGGCGGGCTTTCGCTCTCGACGCGCGAACGGGTCGTCTCGTCTGGGACAATCCTCTCGTTCTCGCGCGTGAGTCGCTCGGCCTCTTCGAGGATCAGTGGATCGTCGTCGGCGAGTCGGCGATCGTCGGGCTCGACCTCGCGTCGGGAAGGCTTCGCTGGCACCGACCGCTCAAGACGCGTTCACTCGGTCGCGCGCACTTGCGCGGCTCGTCGGTCTACATCGCACACGTCGACGCCGTCGAGCGAATCGACGCACTTACGGGACGACGTCTCGAGGTGCGAGAGTGGGGCATCGAAGGGGAACGCCCGCAGACGTTCACGGTTTCCGGTGATGCGCTCTTCGTCGTCACCGATCGTCCGGCCGACGAGCACGAGCGGAAAGAGGTCGTCCCGATCAATCCGGACGGCCCCGCGGAGACGCCCGAGCTCAACCTGCCGCTCGTGCGTGCCTGGGAGATCGCTCGCAGTCACGCTCGCGTCGCTACGCCGCCCGTCGACACGCCCGAGAATTCTCCGCTGCACCGCAAGGCCTTCGTGCTCAGCGGTGGCCTGCTCGAGTGCATCGAGGTCTCGGCGCGTGGAGGAATCCTCTGGCGCCGGTTCGTCCATCTGCTCAATCCGAGCATCCACTTCCACGGCGAAAACGTCGTGCTCTACGAGCACGAGCGCCAACCGGCGCGCGTCGCGTCGAATCGCATCCTCGCTCTACGCGGTGGTGACGGGGGAGTGGTCTGGGATCGAAGCGTACCGATTCAGATCCAAAGCTCGATTCGACACGGCTCGATCGAGATGTTCCGCGACCAGCACGGAAACGTCGCGGCCGTCGATCTGACGAGCGGCTCGGTTCTGTGGGAGCGACACTTCGGCCCGGGCGAGGTCCAGTGGTCGAAGGCGGGCGACGAGCTTCATGTCGCGCTTCGCGCGGCGCACCGGAGCGCGCTCCACGTCAGCGTCGACATCGCCACGGGCCAGAGTGTCGACGAGTACGTGCTCGAGATCGCGGGCGGAAAGGGCGCCAACAACAACGGAATCCCGCTCGACAACGGCTACTACGAAGTGCGCTTCCCGGCACGCAAGGCGCGCTACTTCCGCCTCCAGATGCTCTCGGAGATCAACGGTCGTGGTTGGTCCTCGATCGCGGAGCTTCAAGTCGCCGCGAAGGGCGGGCAGAACATTTCGCGCGATCCGTGGCAAGTCGCTTACGTCGACAGCACGGAGACGAAGGCAAGGTACGACACGCGTCCCGAGACCGTCTTTGACGGCGATCCGACGTCTTGGTGGCACACGCAGTGGATCAACGGTATCCCGCCGCACCCGCACGAGATGGTGATCGACACCGGTCTCGAGCAGGAGATCGAAGCGCTGCGATACCTGCCTGCCGTGATTATCAACAACAACGGCATGATCAAGCACTACGCGCTCTACACGAGCCTCGACGGCAAGACTTGGGGCGATCCGGTCGCGCAGGGGATCATGGTCGGGCGTCTACAGATCCAATCGCCTCGTTTCGCGGAGGGTGGGCTCTTCTTCCAGGTGCAGCACCACCAGACGAAGCAGCAGGAGGTCTTTCGGTACGACCTCGACAGTCAGCCCGCGAAGCGCGTGACGAAGCACGGTCGCATCGTCGAGACGCACGGCAAGTACGCGATTCTGGCCGATCACGAAGGTCGCGATCACGAGGCGCTCGTCGTCTTGCGTACGGACGATCCGTCCTACCGGTTCGAGCTCGGTCGAGCGAACGATTTCCACGGTGGCCAGGCGATCCGCGTCGAAGGAAGCCGTCTCTACCTCGGCAAGCACAACGTCGTCATCGCCGACCTCGAGAAGAAGGAATTCGTCGCCGAGATGCCAAAGGGCGATTCGAAGCGCAAGAAGCAGGGCATGATCGTTCGTGACGGTCAGGACCGCTTTATCAAGATCGTCCACGAAGGGAACAAGGGACAGGTCGTGACGATGTTCGACGCGAAGAGCCGCGAGTTCACCGAGTGCGTCCTCGACGATCAGCTCGACCAGTTCCAGGACTGCCGCCACTCGACGCAGCAGCGCGAGGTCATACAGTACGACGGCGTCTTGCTGCTCTACGACGGCTCGACCGTCAGCGCTTGGGTCGGCGGGGACGGCGTGCAGGCATCCGGTTAACAGCCCGTTGAAGAAGTCGATTCGGCGTCCAAGCGGCCGATTCGCCCGAGC
>CAYZGY010000215.1:10388-10636 GCA_964478085.1 uncultured Planctomycetia bacterium | reverse complement strand
GGCCGCACGCCCTTCTCGAGGAGTCGACGTGCGAGGAGACAGTTGCGGCCTTGATCGGCCGTGTGCCCCTCATCCATGCCGTACATCTTGCGGGTCGACTCGGGCTCGTCCGAAAGATCGCTGACCTCAGGAACGGCGAGCTGCATGCGCGCCGCGAGCTCGTAGCTTCGGAGTCGTGATCTGAAGATCAGATCTTAGCCTCGCACGGCGGCGGGTCGTCGGGTGAGCCGCCCGCGGCACCAAAGCGG
>CAYZGY010000215.1:0-10378 GCA_964478085.1 uncultured Planctomycetia bacterium | reverse complement strand
CGGTTCAGCCGACCGAGGAACGATCGCGTCGCCGCGTCGGCGTTCTTCGAGATCGATTCGGGTGGAAACAGGTCGTTGACGGGATTGCCCCCGGGCTGAAAGCGCACGCCCTGATTGCGCGCCGGAAGAAACCCGCTCGTCCAGTTCGACGAGCCCCCGTTCGGGTCGCCACGTCCATCCGGGAGCACGACGAAGGTCGGCAGCGAGTCGCTCAAGCTGCCGAGCCCGTAGGCCACCCAAGATCCCATGTGCGGGAAGCCGTTGAACTCGAATCCGCTGTTCTCGATGAAAAGCGCCGGCGTGTGATTGGCAGAGTTCGAGACCATCGATCGGATGACCGTGATGTCGTCGGCGACCTCCGCGATGTGCGGCCACATCTCCGAGACCCACAGGCCGCTCTTTCCGCGACGGCTGAACGCCCAATCGGCCTTGCGCAGACGACCGACACGCCCGAAGAAGATATCCGGCTTCTCCTTCGCGCCGAGAGGCTTACCGTGCTTCGCATCGAGCCCGGGCTTGTGGTCGAACGAGTCGATGTGGCTCATTCCGCCGACGAGCGAGATGTGCACGGCACGCTTCGCCCGAGGCACGAAATGCGGCAAGAGCGAGCCTGCGTCGCTCTCCCCCGTCGAACCGAGAACGCCGTCCGAGTGCAGCAGGCTGGCGAACGCCGTCGCGCCGATTCCGCGCACACCCCAGTGGAAGAAATCTCTTCGATCGATCAGCTCGGGGGACATCGATTCGTTTTCCTATTCGACGATGACGAATTCGTTCGCGTTGAAGAGCGCTCGGCAGAGCGACTCGAGCCCGTGCTCACGGACGAGCTCGGCGGCCGGCGCTACGTCGTCCGCATGCGGAGCCTTCGCGAACGCCAAACGGTAGGCTTCCTTCACTTGCGTGTCGACTTCATCCCCTGCGGACTCTCGCACGCGTGCTGCGAAGTGCTTCGAGAGGCGAATCACGAACGCGTTGTTGAGCAAGCTCAGCGCCTGGAGCGGCGTCGTCGTCACCGAACGGCGCGGCGCAGCGCCCGAGGGATCGGGACAGTCGAACGAGTCGAGAAGCGCGCTCCTCTGACCGCGTGGGCTGAAACGGTAGACGGTCCGACGATTGAGCTCCGGTTTGTCGAAATCGAACGGCGTGTAGTACATCGTGCCATTTAGGTTGTTCATCTTGACGTCGACGTAGCCGGGTCCGCCGCGCTTCGGGTTGAGCTTGCCGGCGACCGCGAGCATCGCGTCACGGAGAGCTTCCGCCTCGATGCGCCGCGGCGTCATGCGCCAGTGACGGCGATTGTCCGCGGGGGCGGCGAAGCCGTTCGCTGCGTAGCGAGACGACTGCCGAAAGGCCTTCGAGGTCAGGATCATTCGATGGAGCTTCTTGACGCGGTACCCCGACTCGATGAACTTCCGCGCGAGCCAGTCGAGTAGCTCAGGGTGGGTCGGCTTGCCGCCGTTGGCGCCGAAGTCGCTCGGCGTCGAGACGATGCCCGTGCCGAAGTGGTAGTGCCAAATCCGGTTGACCGCGACGCGCGGAAAGAGCGGATTGTCCTTCGATGTCACCCACTCGGCGAGCTTCCGCCGTCGATCGGCGTCGGAGGATCCGTGATCGAGGCCGAGATCACTCGAGACGGACGTCAGCGCAGCGACGACGCCCGGCGTGACCGCATCGCCGACGTCGTTCCACACTCCGCGGCGGAGCAAGTGACGCTTGCCGGGATTGCGCGCGCGCACGCTGTAGATCTTTCCTGCGCGACGACGATCGAGCGAGCTGCGCTTGTTCTCGAGATCAGCGATCGACGTGGCGATCTTCTGCCGACGCTCGGCTTCCTCCTTCGTGAGCTGCGCGACGATCTCCGCCTCCGGAACCCAATTCGTCACCTGACCGGCCGAAGCGGCGACCGCACCGGGATCGAGCGCGCGATCGTAAAAGTTGGCACGCAGCACCCGCCCCTTGAGCATCCGGTTGTTGCCGGTGGGCGAGTGACGCATTCCGAAGACGATCTCGGCACCGTCCTTACCGTACGTGTGGAGTCCACCTTTCTGGTAAGGCTTACCGTACGGCTGCCCGTCACGGAAGCCCTGGATCGTTCCGTCGGCGCGATAGACGATCGCGACGTGCACGGGGCGCTTGTCCGCTTCTTGCTCTTCGGTCCCCCCGAAAGACTGCGTACGAACGAATCCGTTGCTTCCGGCCATCCAACGGCGGTTCTCCTGCTCGGCGAATACGATCGAGTCGAAGGTCTGCCCCCCTGGAGTCTGGATCGTGATAGCACCGCCGCCCTTCTGGCCGAGCCCATCGATGACGACCCAAGCCTCGAGCGTCTTCTCGCGAATCTCCTTCGGGATGCGCGCCGTAATGACATGAGCTTCTGCACCGTTGACGACGAGAGCGCCGTTCTCGATGCGCGCGCCGCCGTGCCCCACTCCGTGCAAGTTGCCGACGCTGTCCTTCAGATCACCGTCGAACTCCCAAGTCGCGAACGCCTTCGGCGGCTCGGGGGCTCTGACCTCGCCCGACTTGCGCGCGGCAAGCGCCTTCTCGCGCCCACGCGTGTCGATCGAAGCGAGCTCGACCGACAAGGCCTTGATCTCCTTGTCGAGCTCGGCGATCTGCTTCGCGTCGACAGCTTGACGGTAGTCGCGCTCGCCATGATAGACGCCCCCGATCGCCGCGGTGAGACCGTAGTACTCGACCTGCGAAATCGGATCGAACTTGTGGTCGTGACAACGCGCGCAATTGACGGTGAGGCCGAGGAACGTCTGCCCGAGCGCGCCGACGATCTCCTCGAGCTCGTCTTCTCGCGCGAGCTTCTTCATCATCGGACTCGATCCGACGACGGTATTGTGCACGCCCGAGACGAGGAAGCCTGTCGCCGCGAGACCTTCGTGACTGCCGTTCTCGATGATGTCCCCCGCGATTTGGAGCCGAGCGAACCGATCGAAGGGCATGTCCTCGTTGAAGGCCCGAATCACCCAATCGCGAAAGTGCCAGAGGTTGTTACGCGGCATGTTTCGCTCGAAGCCGTCGCTCTCCCCGTAGCGCGCGATGTCGAGCCAATGACGCCCCCACCGCTCACCGTAGCTCGACGACGCGAGCAGCTTGTCGATGAGCGCGAGGTACGCGGTCTCCGACGGATCCGCGACAAAGGCCTCGACCTCTTCGGACGACGGTGGCAAGCCCGTGAGATCGAAGTAGAGTCGGCGGATGAGCGTCCGTGGATCCGCCGGCGCCGAAAACGCGAGATTCTGCTCCTCGAGCTTCGCGAGCAGGAAAGCATCGATCGGGTTCGTCCCGGCGTCCCCCTTCGTCGAGGGTGGAGCGACCGAGCTCAGCGGCTTCAACGCCCACTGCTCATCGGCATGCGCGGAAGCGACCAGCGCGAAACCAACCACCCAGAACAAGGCAGTCTTCGTCGTGCGATTCACGATTCTTCCCTTCGTTTTCGGGCGAACGCCGTACCTCGAGCTCGCTCGCCGCTGGATCCAATCATCAGATGATTTATCGTACTCGAACGAGCAGGAGGCACAAGCCGGCGGTGAGTGGCGACTCGGCAGGAACACGAACGGACCGCTCACAGGATGTGCGCAGGACATGCTGATCGAGGTCGACACCCTTCGAAAGATCCGCGACGGCTCGGTCACGCTCGTCTTCCGACGCCGGCGCAAACCGACCGTCTCTTCGGGTGGATCTTTGAGAACGGCGGTCGGCATGCTTCGGGTCGTCGACCGCTCTTTCGAAGATCACCGACGACGTTGCCAGGAGCGCCGGCTACGTATCGAAAGCCACGCTACTCGAAGAGCTGCGTCAACGGGACGGGGACGTGTTCCGGATCTGTCTCGCCTACGCCGGTGAAGATTCACGCCTCGTCCTCCGGGAAGAGAGCGACCTCTCGGACGAAGATCTCGCCGTTATTCGAAAGAGGCTCGAGCGACTCGATCGCGCATCTTCGAGCGGTCCCCGGACGAGCGAGGTCTTGACCGCCGTACGAGATCACCCCGAGCTTCGCGCCGTCGATCTCGCCGCGCGGAGTGTCCGTTCTCGAGCGGCTCGAAGGCCGGCTTTGACACGCCCGCACGTCGCCGACATCGGTTAGAGTGGGCTCTTCAGAACCACCACGAAATCGACTCGGAAACGACATGCCCGGACGTGTTTTCATCGGAACGCGAACGCTCGCCATGGCGTTCTGCGTGCTTGCTGGCGTAGCCTCGTTCGTTCGCGCGCAAGACAAGAAGCCTGGCGCCGGCTTCACTCGCATCTTCGACGGCAAGTCGTTCGACGGCTGGGAAGGCGATACGCGAAAATCCTGGTCGATCGAGAACGGCGCCTTCGTCGCCGGTTCACTCGAGGTCCTGTTTCCGCGGAACGAGTTTCTCGCGACGAAGAAGCAGTACTCGAACTTCGAGCTGAAGCTCGAGTACAAGGTTCTCGGCTCGGAAGGATTCGTCAACGGAGGTGTACAGTTCCGATCGCGCCGCGTGCCGAACCATCACGAGATGATCGGTTACCAAGCGGACCTCGGCGCCGGCTACGACGGCTTCCTCTACGACGAGACGAGGCGCAATCGATTCCTGACCGAGGCGGCTCAGGAGATCATCCAGAGCATCGTCAAGAAGGGCGATTGGAACCGCTATCGCATCCGCGCGCAGGGACGCCGCGTGGAGCTTTGGGTCAACGACGTCAAGACGGCCGACTTCGTCGAGCCCGACGACAAGATTCCGGGCACCGGGCACATCGCGGTTCAAGTTCACGGCGCGGGGAAGGTCCGCGTCCACTACCGCAACATAGAAATCCGCGAGCTTCCCGACGACGCCCCGAGCTCCTCGAGGACTCGCGTCGACGCCTCGTTCCTGCGCAAAGACCTCGTCGGCTACTGGTCGTTCGACGGCCACACGAAGAGCCCGAAACCGGTGGCGCTCGAAGGTGAGCGGCACGGCGGCGCGAGCTTCGTCGATTCGCCCTTCGGCAAGGCACTTTCGGTCGATGGCAAAGACGACTTCGTCGTCGTCCCGCGACACGAGTCGATGAACGTCGGAGCGGAGAACTTCTCCCTCGCGGCTTGGGTGCGATCGCACGACCTGCGCCAAGCCGGGTTTATCTGCCTCGGTCGCTACGGTTGGATTCACGGCTGGTACTTCGACATGCCGCACGCCAACGGCATGGTGCGACTCGAGACCGTGCGTCCCGATCGCAAGCTCAACGGCAAGGTCGAGACGAGACCCGGCGCGATCGTTCCGAACGAATGGATGCACGTCGCCATCAGCGTCGATCGGCGCGCGAACAAGACGGTCCTTTACGTCAACGGCTATCCGCTCGCGCGCGGGACGATTCCCGAGGTCCCTCTCGACAACCCGAACGTCAGCCTTCATTTCGGGCGCATCGAAGGAAGCCAGCTCTTTCGCGGCGAGATCGACGAGGTCTACTTCTTCCGACGTGCGCTGGCCGCCAACGAGATCCAAGCGCTCGTCGAGCCGGGCCGGACACACGCCGTGCGCCCTTCGAATCTCGCCCCTTCTGTAAGGCGATTCGGCAAAGGTCGCGGAGGAGGAAAGAGCAAGGGCCGCTTTCCCGACGGACGCTTCGTTCTCGAGCCCGGTGACACGGTCGCGCTGACGGGACAGACGGACACGGCGCGATCTCGTATCGATGCGAGCCTCGAGACAGCGCTCTCTCTCCGTTTCGCGACAGCGAAACCCCGCTTCCGAAATATGGCCTGGGAGGGCGACACGGTCTTCGAGCAGTGGCGCGACATAGCGTTCGGTACGTGGGCCGACCAGCTTGCCGCGATCGACGCGAGCGTCATCGTCGCGCAGTTCGGACAGATGGAGGCCATCGACTCGAAAGCCGCAGATATCTCGCGATTCATCGGGGCGTACGAACGCCTGCTCCACGAGTTTTCGAATCAGACCGAACGGATCGTCCTCGTCTCGCCCCGTCCCTTCGAGAAGCCCGAGCTCGGGAGCTTTCCGAATCACGTCGGCAAGAACACGCTCGTCGAACGGTACGTCGAGGCGATTCGCGACCTTGCCGCACGCCGCGGCTACCTCTTCGTCGACCTCTACCAGTCTGTCAAGAAAGGCGATCTAACGGGACGCCTGACAAAGAACGGTGTTCATCTCACTCCGGATGCACACGCCCGAGTCGCCACGGTCATCGCGCGCCAGCTGGGTGTCGAGCGAAGAGAGGGAACGGGGCCGGCAGGCCTGACCGTACTCATCGAGACCATCCGCGAGAAGAACCGGCTCTGGTTCGACAACTGGCGTCCGATGAACTGGGCCTTCGCGTTCGGCGACCGAACGAGTCAACCGTTCTCCAGACCTCACGGCGAGCGTCCCGCGCTCCGCATCGAGCTCGAGGAGTTCAAACCTCTCGTCGCGAATGCGGAGCGGCGCATCGCCGAGATCACTGAGGCGATCACGACCGCGAAGGCCCTGCCGGATCCCACCGCGCCAAGCTCACGCAAGAAAACGGCAACTCCCGATGCGAAGGAAACGAGGCGGCGCGTCGACGAGCAGCTCGCCTCCTTCCAGATCGCGGACGAATACGAGATCGAGCTCTTCGCGAGCGAAGCGGACGGCGTCGTCAATCCGCTTCACATGCGCTGGGACGACTCGAACCGCCTCTGGATTCTCTGCGCGCCGACCTACCCGCACATCGAGCCCGGAAAACGGCCACGCGACTACGTGCTCGTTTGCGAGGACACCGACCGCGATGGACGCGCGGATCGCTTCCACCGTTTCGCCGAAGATCTCTTCATGCCGCAGGGCATCGAGTTCGGGAACGGTGGCGTCTACCTCGCCGAGGCGACCGAGCTCGTCCACCTTCGCGACACCGACGGTGACGGTCGCGCCGACTCACGAGAGGTGGTCCTCTCCGGGTTCGGCACGGCCGACTCGCACCAGATGATCAACGGGCTCTCGTGGGGTCCGAACGGCGCGCTCTGGTTCACGCAGGGACACCACGTCTACTCGCACGTCGAGACGCCTTGGGGCATCTCGAAGCTGCACAAGGCCGGCGTCTGGCGCTACAGACCGCGCACGGGACGCCTCGACGCGTTTTTCAACCTCTCGACGGCCGGCCTCAATTGTCAGAGCGTCGACTTCGACGACTTCGGACAGGTTTTTCACAACTCCGCAGCCCTGAGCGAAGGCTTCTACACCGTCGCAGGGATGATCCCGACCTCGAACCCGCGCCGCTACTGGTCGCTCAGTCCGCCGAAACCTCGCAATACCGGGATCGAGATCATCGGCACGACGCACCTTCCCGAGAACCTTCAAGGCACGCTCGTATTCAGCGGCTACATCTCGAACGACGTCCAGCTGCGAAAGCTCGTCGACGAGAACAGCGGCTTCGCGACTCGCGCGCTTCCGAATCTGATGAAGTCGACGCGACTGGATTTCCGTCCCGTCTGCACGAGGATCGGTCCCGACGGCGCGATCTACATCTGCGACTGGTACAACCCGATCATCGGTCACTACCAAGCAAGCTACCGCGACCCGCGGCGAGACAAAACCCACGGGCGCGTTTGGCGCGTTACGGCGAAGGACCGCCCGCTGGCGAAACCGGTCGACCTGACGAAGCTGCCCATTCCGCAGCTCCTCGACGCGCAGCGCTCGCCAGAGAGGCTCGTCCGCCGCAACGCGCAGCGCAGGCTCTTCGATCTGCCGACCGCGAAGGTCGTCGAATCCGTCGACACCTGGCTCGCAGCGCTCGACCGGACCGCACCCGATTACGAGCGCCTGGTGCTTTTCGCGGTCGGCGTTCTCGAAGCGCACGAGGTCGTTCGTCCAAAGCTCCTGAGTCAGCTTCTCGAAGCCGACGATCCGAGAGTTCGCGCGTACGGAGTTCGCGTCGTAGGCAACTGGGCGAGTCGGCTCGATCGCCCACTCGATCTCCTCCGGCAGTCCATCCGAGACGCCCACCCCCGCGTCCGCCTCGAGACTGTCGTCGCTTGCAGCTACGTCGACTCGCCCCACGCGATCGAGGTCGCTGCGCAAGCCGTCGACATGCCGATGGATCGTTTCCTCGACTACGCGCTCAAGCAAGCGGTCGTCGCGCTCAAGCCGAAGTGGCTCCCGGCTCTCGAACGAGGGGAGCTTCACTTCGACGGGCAGATCGGTCGACTGCGATTCGTGCTCGAGACCGACGGTACACGCGACGTCGTCGGATTTGTGCACAAGCTCGCGTTCAATGATTCCGTTTCGAAGGATCAGCGCTCGAGCTTGCTCACGCTCCTCGTCGAGATCGGCTCGCCGCGCGACTTGATCGAAGTTTGGAAATCGGGGCACCTGGACCCGACCGTCCTCGCGAGCTTCGCACGCGCAGCGACGATTCACGGGAGGAAACCGCTCGGAATCACGAAGGCTCATCTCACACCACACCTTCATTCGCGTCACGAGTGGCTTCGCGCGGGCGCTCTTCGCTTAGCGGGACTCTGGCACATCGTCGATCTACAAGACCGTGTCGCCGCCGTACTCGATTCCCCACGAGAGCCGCCGTCGGTCGTCCGAGCGGCCATCGACGCGCTTCCGAGACTGACAGGAGTCCGAGCTGTTCCACGCCTCGTCGCTCGGACAGCTCCGGATCAACTATCCGAGATTCGACAAGCCGCGAGTGCCGCGCTCGCCACCGTCGATCTCGAAGAGTCAGCGAGTGCCGCGGCGCGACTCCTGGCCGAGTCGAAGGAGCAGTCCTTGAGCGTCGGCGTACTCGCCCCGCTCCTCGAACAACGAGGAGGAACACGACTTCTCGCGCTCGCGTTCGATCGCATCAAGCTCTCGGCAGACGCCGCGAAGCTCATCCATCGAGCCTTGAGCACTGCGGGGCGCTCGGACGCAGAACTCCTCGCAGCCCTCAATCGTGCGATCGGTATCGAGTCGATCGATCGGCCCTACGACGCCGAGTTCGTCCGAAAGCTCGCTGCGGAAGCCATGGAGAAGGGTGATGTCGCGCGCGGCCAGAAGATCTTCTCATCCTCACTCGCGAACTGCACGGGCTGCCATCGCCACGAAAACCGAGGCGGCGACACCGGACCCGACCTCACCGCCATCGGCGCAGGACGCAGCGCAGAGCTGTTGACGGAGTCGATCCTCTTTCCGAACCGGCATATCCGGGAAGGCTACATGTCACGACTCGTCGTGACGACTCGGCCGTCACGGGCTACACGCTCAAGGAAACCGTTGACGAGCTCCACCTACGCGACACCGCGACGAACAAGATCCGCCGCATCGCAAAGAACAAGATCATGAGCATCACCGACGCCGGCAGCGTGATGCCGAAGGGTGTCACATCGGCCTTGACTCGGCCCGAGCTACTCGATCTGGTTCGATTCGTCAGCTCGCTCGGACGCTCGAGCACGCCTTGATCAAGACTTCACGAGAACGCTGTTTCTTTCAGATACCCGAGGGACCCTCGATGTCGTTTCGCTTCCCCCTCTTGCTCGCGCTTCTGATCAGCGCGTCGGCTCTGCGCCTCGACGCGCAACAGCACGTCACGACCTACAAGGTCGAGATGCGCGACGGCACTCGCCTCGCGACGGACGTCTACCTTCCTTCGGCCGATGCGAAGGACCTTCCGACGATCCTCATCCGTACTCCGTACAACAAGAAACGGTACCACCGCGAGAACGGCAGGTGGACGAAGTGGGGATTCGCGATCGCTATTCAAGACTCTCGCGGACGTTTCGCCTCCGAAGGCAAGGCCGTCGCATTCGAGGCGGACGGTTGGGGAGAGCTCCAAGACGGCTACGACACGATTTCCTGGATCCGCAAACAGGGCTTCTCGAACGGCAAGGTCGGCACGACGGGCGCCTCGGCGATGGGCATCACCCAGCTCTTGACGGCACCGACGAACCCTCCCGGTCTGCTCGCTCAGTACGTCCTCGTCGCGTCGGCGTCGAGCTACGATCACGCAAGCTACGTCGGAGGCGTCTTTCGAAAGAGCCAGGTCGAGCGCTGGCTGAGAGGAAATGGCTTTCACTCCGACTCTCTGGCGAAGGCGAACAACAACCCGCTCTACAACGCTGCTTGGAAACCCTTCGACGCTCTTTCGAGAGCAAAGGACGTGCGCGTACCGGCGATTCATCTCGGTGGTTGGTACGACACCTTTTCGCAGGGAACGGTCGATGCGTTCGTCGAGCTCCAGAATGAGGGCGGCGACGGCGCGCGCGGAAGACAGAAGCTCGTGATGGGTCCGTGGACGCACGGCGGACGTCGGCGCCCGAAGCTCGGCGAGTTCCCGATGCCGAACGATGCCAGGAGCTTGCCCGTCGACCTCGGGGCACGTCGTTGGTTCGACCACCACCTCAAGGGACACGACAACGGGATCGACAAGGTCCCCGCGGTGACCTACTACGTCATGGGACCGTTCGACGGATCGG
>CAYZGY010000214.1:6044-10651 GCA_964478085.1 uncultured Planctomycetia bacterium | reverse complement strand
GTCTTCACCCGCTCGCTTTGTTGCCCTCAGTCGACGGTGCTCCTCCGGAGATTCTCGACCGAGCGAGCGGTTTCGCCGCGCCTCCTCCTCGGCTACGATGATGTCCTCCTTAGACGAGTGATAGCCAAAGCTGCGACCGGTGAAAGGAGATTCGCCATGACGCATCCGCGTCCTTCCTCCACCCTGCTGGTGACGCTTCTCGGGTTGATCGTCGCGTCTGTGTCCGTGGCCGACGAGTACGAAGACGAGGTGCTGTCTGACGAGCCGGTGGTTTACTACCGATTCGAGGAAGGCGGCCTGGGCCTCGTCGAGGACGCATCGGGGAACGATCGCGAGGGCGAGTACTTCGGCGGTATCGAGTTCGAGCAAGAAAGCGCGACGGAGTGTCTGGGGCAGGCGGTTCTTCTCGATGGTCTTTCGGGCTTCGTGCAGATGCAGCCACTCGACCTCGAGATGGATCAGATGACGATCGAGGTTTGGATCCGCTTGAACGCTCTCGCGCCGGGCTGTTGCACATCGATCTTCTCTCCGGACGGCTGGCAGGCAGGATGGCTGCACTACAACATCAAGGGCGATGCGAATCTCGAGTTCGCGCTCCACAGCGGTGGACCCAACAATCACAACACGTTGTCGAATACCGTGCCCTTCGGCGAGTGGGTTCATCTCGCCTCGGTTTACGATCGTGAAGAGGCGATGGTGCGATCGTACGTCAATGGTGAGGAGGTCGAGGTCATCCCTCCGACGTTCGCCTCTCCGCAGCCTGTGAGATTCAACGTGCCCGCGCAGGTCGGTGCGTGGCAGAACACGCGCTTTCTCGGTGGGTTGATGGACGAGTTCGCCATCTACGACACCGCTCTCACGGAAGACCGAATTCGGGCTCACTTCGAGGCCGCGACAGGGAAAATCGAACCCGAGAAGGGCATCGGTCCTTTCGCGCGTGGCGACTGCAACCAGGACAGCTCCGTGACGATCTCCGACGGCGTCTTCCTTCTCGGTTTCCTCTTCGCTCAGGGAGAGGCACCGGCCTGTGCCGCGGCTTGCGATGCGGCCGGTGTCGGCCCTCTGAGCATCTCCACCGCGATCTACCTATTCGAGTACTTGTTTCTCGGTGGTGCGCCGCTTCCACCGCCGATCGAGTGCGGACCTTCGGAGCTCGAGAGCGATCTGGCTCACGGCTGCGAAAATGCTGCAGCGTGCGCCGACATCTGATCGCTACGGCTCGAGCAGCTTCACGAGTGCTTCTCCGACGGCGATTCCGATCCCGTAGAAGCTCTCGGCATTGTCGTACCAACGCTCGTGGGAGGAGTGACGCCACGAGTCGCGAGCGTTCTCCGGTGGCCAGAAGTCGCGGGTCTCGACGTAGGCGACCGTTTTCCGAAAACTCGGCAGCGCTGCGACGGATTTCTGCGCCTCGATGATCCGTGGGAAATCCGGCGTCTCGCGTCCTCCACGACCTGCACCGACCAGGACGACGGGGAGCTCCGCGGCCTTCAAGTCCGTGCGCAAGTCGTTGATGAGACGCGGCAAGTGCGTCACGAACTCGGCGGGCTCCGGATCGTTCTCACCGAGTTGAAGCACGAGCCCCGCGATCTCGTAGCGGGACTCCTCCGTGTAGTCGGGAAACTTGTCCTCGAGCTTGCTCAGCGACTCTCGGATCTGCTTGATCAAGTTCGTGTACGACTTGCCCGGCTTCCCGGAGCTCGGTGGTCGAAGGTCTTTCGCGAGGGACGGAGACCCCAGGGTCGTCTTGAGAACACAGACTTGCTCGTCGAAACGGTCGCCGAGCACGTGGCCGATCGCGAGCTCCGGTCCGATGCCGCGCTTGCGGTCACCTCCGTAGCCGATGCCGAGGGCTCCCGACTTGGGCCCGCGGCGGTCGAACTGCACCCAGACGTCGGGCCGGGTTGCCCAGGCGCCGGTCTCGTCGATCAAGTGTCGGTAATTCGCTCTCGTGTTCTCGTTCAGAACGAGATCGTCGAGCGTGCCGCGATTCTGCCCGGGCCTGGGTGACTTCGCACCGATCACGACGCCACCACCGATGTGCGTCCAGCCGCCGACGAGGACGAACACCTTGACGGGGCCCTTGACGGGTCGCATCAGGTCGAGCTCCTCGAGGATGCTGCGAACTACCTTCGGATAGAGCGGCTTCTTGTCGAAGTGGAACGGGTCGGCACCGTGACTCGCCGGGCGCGTCATGTCGATCAGGTTGCGCGCGTACGTGTGCATGTCGTTGATCGGCACGCCGTGAGCGCGCATGACCTTGGCGGCGATCGCGTTGTTCTCGAGTTCCGAGCCGTTCTCGAAGACGTTGCTCGTCGTGTGTCGAATCGGCGTCGTGTTGGCCCAGAGGAGCTTTGCGCCTGTCGCTTGCAGTCGGCGGACGAGTCGGTCGAGGTTTTGTTCGTAGTCCTTCGGGCTCGTGGTGAGCACGCCTCCCACGTGTCGGGGCAAGACTCGAAACTTCCGCATGCCCGGAGCTCGATGGACGAGATCTCCGAGCCCGAAGTTGAAGTGGATCAGGTCCCATTTGCCGTCGCCGAGAAGCCGATCGAGGCTTGCTAATGCCATGGTCGTGTTGCGAACTTCACCCGGGTTGATCGCTCTCCAGACGACCTCGACACGCCCCTCGAGAATGCTCGCCGCACCGCTCGCTGGCTTCTGGTAGACGCTGTCGCCGAGGATCAAGACGCGCGGGAGGGGATCTGACGCGCCGACACTCGGCCGGTTCAGTGCGGTCAGAGCGACGAGCGTTAGGATGACCCGTCCGAGTCTCGGCATTACGCGAGGACCTCGGTCATCGCGCCCGTGCTGTCCGCGAATCTCTCGACCGGAACATCGACCGCGTTGAGCATCGTGACGAAGAGATTCGCCAGAGGGACCTTCTTCGCTCCCACGAAGTCGTGCAGCCGGCCGTGTCGAAGACCGAGCCGGTTGCCGCCCGCGAGATGGATCGGATAGTTTTTCGTGCTGTGCGACGCGTGGGGGTGGGCAGAGCCCCAGAGAACGACCGTTCGGTCGAGCATGTTGCCGTCGCCTTCCGGCGTCTTGCGCAGGCGCTCGAGAAAGTACGCGTGTTGCTAGGCTCGCCCGCGATCCCACAGGCCGGAGTAGTCGGCCGGTCGCTTGTGCGCGATGTCGTGCGTCGCACCTTTGTAGCCGAGCACGTACGTCGCGTAGTTCCACATCTCGCTGTTCGACGACTGCTCGCTCTCGAGCATGAGCGTGGCGAAGCGGGTCGAGTCGGTCTGGAACGCCAGGTAGACGAGGTCGTACATGCAGCGGATGTACTCGCGAGGGTCCTTGTGGGAGACCTCGAGGTTCAGGCCCTTCGTGTCGACTTTCGGGAGCGGCGTGTGCGTCCACTTGCTCGTTCGCTCGACGCGCTGCTCGATCGCGCGGATCGAGTCGAGGTACTCCTCCATCTTCGCCTGGTCTTGGCGTCCGAGGCGGCTTCTCAGGCTGCGGCTGTTTTCGAGCAGCAGATCGAGGATGCTCGCCTCGCGCTTGAGGCCGGCTCGAACCTCTTCGACCGTCTTGCCGGCGTAGGGATCGAAGAGTCGGTTGAAGATCTCCTGCGGCTTGTGCATCGACGGGATCGGTCTTCCCGGGCCACGATGCGAGAGCGTCTTGCTGGCTCCGTAGGAACCCGTTCCGCCTTCCGTGCCGAGGACGAGCGAGGCGTGTCGCGTCCGGTGTCCGTGAACTTTCGCAGCGACCTGGTCGATCGAGATGTTATTGGTCTTCTCGTGCCCGGTCATGTCGGCGCCGGTAGCGAAGACATCGCCGGAGCTGTGACCGCCCATGGTCCAGCCGCCTGCGTGGTCGAGTCCGCGCAGGTAGGTCACGTAGTCCTTGAGCGGCTCGAACGGAGCGGTCGACTTGTTGAAGCTGAGCGGTCCCGGATTCTTGCAGGGCCACCAGCTCCACTCGTGGTGTGGCTGCTTTCCCGTGGGCACTCCATGCGCGCCGCCGGGCATGTACGCGCCGTACGCGAAGTAGCTGACGAGCATCCGCTTCGGAAGCTCCGCGCTCGCTTCGTCCTTCGCCAGGCTCATGCCGTTCAGAAACGGAAGGCCTAGAGCGATTCCGCCGCCCTCGAGCAGTTCACGCCGACTCAGATGCCAACTCTTGCGTGCCATGTCGGATTCCTGGTCCTCACCGAGCTCCTCGAAACATCCTACTCTGACAGATCGTGACGATCATGTCTCGCAGCTTGTACTCGTTCTTTCTCGATCGATCGAGCAGGTCGTCGATCGCGAATCGATCCCGAACACCGAGTTCGCGTCCGAGACCGTAGCTTAGCAGGCGACGAAGGACGTTCGCAGCGATCGCGTCCCGATGATGCTCGAGCAAGAATCGCTTGAGCACGGCCATGCCGTCGACATTCGGGCCATTCGGGACGCGAGCTTCGGCCTCGATCTCGACGGTGTTGATCGAGGCGAGGTACGCCGCGTACCCCGCGTAGTTCTCGTGTCTTCGCGGATCGAAGCCGCTGACTCGCGTTCCTTCGCTCGGCACCTTCGGCTGGTACTTGCCGATGGCGTTGTAGCGCTCGAAGGGGATGCCCCACGGGTCGAGTCGCACGTGGCAGTCGTTACACGCTTCGT
>CAYZGY010000214.1:0-6034 GCA_964478085.1 uncultured Planctomycetia bacterium | reverse complement strand
GATGCTTCGCGAGCAGATCCTTGATCGTCGGGGCCTTCTCCGCCGACTCGCCGGCCGAGTCGGAGAGTGCCGGCACCTCTGCGGGCGGCGGGGGGACTTCGTCTCCCAGAATCGCCTCGCGCAGCCAGACCGCGCGATAGATCGGATGCGGAGCGGTGCCCGTACCGTTGCCGATGAGAATCGATCCCTGCGTCAGCAGACCGCCGAGGCGGTGCTCTTCTTTCACCTCGACGGGGCGCAGCTCATCTCCTTGAACTCCGGCGACGCCGTAGTGAGCGGCGAGCGGTTGGTTGAGGAGGGCGAAGTTCGAGTCGACGATGCTCAGGACGCTCGCGTTTCGGCGGATGAGCTCGGCGATGAAACCGACGGTCTCGGCGTGCAGGTAGTCTCGGATCGTCGGCCGGTACGGCTCCTCGGTTCCCGCTCGCTCGCCACGAGGGACGTAGTAGAGGAAGCGCGGGAAAAGCTCTCGGTTGATCGGCACCGTCTTCATCTTGCGCAGGCTCAACCACTGGGTGGTGAAGCTGTCGACGAAGTCGCGAGACCGTTCGTCTGCGAGGAGGCGCAGCACCTGCTCTTCGATGACAGCCGGGTCGTCGAGTTGTCCACGAGCCGCGAGCGAGAGAAGCTCCTCGTCGGGCATGCTGGCCCAGAGGAAGTACGAGAGTCGTGAGGCCAGCTCGTATTGTCGAGAGGTCTCTTCGTTCTCGACGGTGTGGTAGAGGAACTGAGGAGACACGAGGGCCATCGACAGCGTTTCGCGCACCGCTGATTCGAGAGACTCGGTCTCCTTCGAGGCGAGCTCGTAGATCTTGGCGAAGCGTGACATCTCCTCGCGCGTGGCCGGGCGACGGAACGCTCGTGAAAGGAAGCGCTCGAGCACGGCGTCCACGTAGGCCTTCGGGTCGCTCTCGCGCAGGGGGGAGTCGAAGAGGATCCGCCGGTGGTGCTTTGGCGGCCACTCGTCGGTCAGCGGCGCCTCGAACTCGATCCACTCGACGATCGCGCGTGGCATGGCCACGTTTCTGCGCCCGTCATTGAGCGTGCCGTCGTCGTAGAGGTTTTGCGGCGTGATCACCATCGTGTCGGGGGCACGTTTCCCGTTCTTCGTGCCGCCTGGCTTGGCCGGATGGTTTTCGATGCGCCCCCGAAAATCGAAGACTTCGGGGTGATCCGGCGTGTTGCGTAGTCGCACGGTTCCCACGGGCTCCATGCGCAGCGTCGAGCTGTTGACGTTGAGCCCGTAGCCCATCACGAGGCGCAACGGGAGCTCGCGAATGCCCGGTGGGAGGATGGCGGACGCTTTGACGCGAATGCGAAACTCGCCTGTCTTCGGGAAGCTCTTGAGACCCATGCCCGTCGCTGGCGAATGACGACGATTGCCCCAAACGCCGACTTCGTCGAGACCGCGCCCTTTGGCGCGGCCGGGCGCCTTCCACTCGGGTCGGGTTGTGTGCACCTGGGGCTTCTGGGGGTCGACGATCGCGCTGGCCAGCGCACGGCGCGCATTCTCGAGATATCGGTCGATCTGCTCGGGGCCGAGCAACATGAACTCGGCCGTGTTGTTGAAGCGGTAGGGCTTCTCGGGGTCCTCCGGGAGGTTCTCCGCGAGCTTCAACGGGAAGCCGAGCAGGTCGCGCATCGTGTTCTCGTACTCGACGTTGGTCAGTCGCCGAGTCGTCGAGGTCGAGGGGCGCTTCTCGTCCTTTTCGATGCGACTCTTGAGCGTCGAGCCGATCCATTTCGCGGCTGCGCGGCGATCCGCGTCCTTCGGGTGAGGCTCGTCCTCGGGAGGCATCTCGTTCGCCTCGAGGACCTCGAGAATCTTCTCCCAGAGCTCGAGGTCTCGTCCGGCGGAAAGGTCGTCGGCCCTGAGGGTGTGAAGCGCGACCTTGCCCTTTCGCTTCTTCTCCCCGTGGCAGCGTACGCAGTGTGAGGCGAAGAAGTGCTCGATTTTGTCGGCGAATGCCCGCGCGGTCGAGGCGACGACGACGAGTACGAAGAGAGCGGAAAATGATCGAGTGCGGTCGAACATGTCAGCGGATGCAGGCTGGAAGGGAGCCCCTACTTGGCCGCTCGAACGTACGAGCTTGCCGACTTGATCTTGTGCTTCGGGTCCGCGATCTTCTCCGCGACGACACCTGCAGCCTTGCCGTAGATGTTGTCATCTTCTCGCTTGGAAAATTTGTTCAGGGACGAGGTCAGCGACTTGATGGTCGCCGCGTTGCGCTCGCCTTTCTGCTTCGCCTCGGACCGTTTGATCTTCTCGATCAGGCTGTAGAACTTCTTTCCCGCGTACCACTTGCCACCCGGCTTGGGCTCCTCCCTTCCCTCGGCACCCGGAGGCAGCAAGTCGTAACCCAGGCTTCGATTTCCGATGCAGCTCTTGAGGATGAGCACGGGAGCTCTCGTGGCGTTGCCCACGTAGTGACCGATGCCGATCTCCGGGCCGACGGCCTTGCCTTTGATGGTCATCCACTCGTTGTTGAAGACCTTCATCGCGCCTCTGCCGCTGCCCATGACGCGAACATTGCGAACGTCTTTGCGTACCGTCCAGTTGCCTGCGTCGTCGACGAGGTACGGGTACTTGTCCTTCTCTTTCGTCGCGTGCGTGAGGGATCCGTTCCCGCCGTTGATCTTTCCGAAGCCGAGCATATTCGATTGCCCCAGCAGGATGTAGACCTGCACGGGCTTGCTCATGTCGGCGGGGCGACCGTCGGGGGCGGGCAGTGGTGAGTGAGACTGCTCGGCTCGTGCGACGGGTGTCACCCAGAAGAGCGTCAGGGAGAGTAGAGTCGCCAAGAGAGTGGCGAGCGGCAGGTGATGCGTTTTCATGTCATGAACCGGTCTATCGCACCCTTTTGGGGCAGCTTTTTGCGCGTCATGACGAGATCGAGGTCGCCGTAGTGATCGATCGGGTTGCCGTACGCGTTGAGCAGCGTCGTGTACCAGTTGCTCAGCGTCTTGTGATTCTCGGTCCCGTAAAAGGGCAGACGAATGAAGCGTCCGGCGAGGTCCAGCTTCGAGTTCTTGCCCGTCAGGACGACCATCGGTGCTTCGGTGTCCGGTCCATGGTGTCCGGCGCCGGTCTCCGGGAAGTAGATGATCGTCGAGTTGTCGAACATGGTGCCGTCGCCCTCGGGGACGGACTTCAGCTTCGTGACCATCTTCGCGACCTGGGCCATGTGGCTGGCCTTGACGATGTTTCGAAGCTTCAGGTCCCTGCTGTGCCCGAGTCGGTGCAGGTCGACTCGTCCCTTGTTACCGGGGAGCGTCGTGATCGGCGTGCCGAGATCGTCGATCGTGTAGGTCACGACGTTCGTCAGGCCCGAGATCAACGCCGAGAGCAGTACGTCGGTAAACGCGTCCTGCTTCTCGAGGAGGCTTGCGTTCGGTCCGCCGTTCGCGTGGATCGGGTCGATCTTCGGGAGGTTCTTCGAAATGACCTTCGCGAGCGAGGCGACGTTCTCGTTCCTCGTCCGGATCGACCGGATCGACTCGACGTGGTCGCTGATCTTCTTGCGCTCTTCGCCGTCGAGCCCCGGGAGTCGCTTCTTCTCCTGGCCGTGCAGGTGGTCGAGGAGCGTGTTCTCGGACTCGACGGCTCCGGAGTTCGTTACCGACTTGAAGAGCTCGTCGTACGCGGTCTGGGGATCGGCGTAGCAGAAGTTGCGTTGATTCTTCGCCGGCGCCGAGAAGCCCGAGACGATGCCGCTTCGGAACACGACCGTACCGGAGCCGGAAGCCAAGGAGACTTCGACGTGACCGAAGGGCGACGGGAAGAGCTTGGCGAGCTCGAAGTCGACTGTCGTTCGCTTGATTCCGCTGATCGTGTTTCGCCCGGCCTTGTACGCTCCCATGCAACCAGAGAACGAGTAGTGTCCGCCACCGCTCACGGCCATCGAGATTCCGTGGAGGATGGTCATATTCTCCTTGTGGTCGGAGAGCGCGTCGAGCCAGGCGGGAAGCTCGTGATGGTCGAGATCGACCTCGAAAGCCTCCTTGCGCTGATCCTTCTGCTTCTCGACGTCGGAAAACGTCGGGAGGGAGAACTGACTCGGAAGATTCCCGTTCGACTTGCGGATGAAGACGAAGCGGTGGGGCGGCACGTCAGCTTGCGCGTCACCCTGGCCAGGCTCAGCTAGGAGGTGGCTGAAGGACGGCGTAAGCGCCAAGGCCGCCGTGCCTGTGGCGGTTCTGCGGAAGAACTCTCTTCGATCGATGGTCATGGCTTTTGCGCTGGAGCTTTTCGGAAGAGGAACGAATCGGAGGTCAACAGCGAAACGATCACCGCATCAAAGCTGCCGTCATTGTCGAGGTAAGCCTTCTCCGCGTCGATCAGAGTTTTCGAGTCCGAGAGCATTTCGTTGCGACCCATAAAGTAGCGGAACGCGTGTCGGAGGATCGATTGGCGGGCTCTGGCGGACTTGCCGAGTCGTTCGACAAGCTCGAACGTGTCACGAACCTTGCCGTCGAGAGTCGAATCTCCGGTGCCGTCGAGAACGCCTCCGGTCTCTACCGGCAGGGACTTGTAGACCGCGACCTGAATGCCATTTACGAGAGGCGCCTTCTTGCGTTCCGTGATCAGGTTCTCGGGGTACTCGAGCTTTTCTTCGGTGCGATGCCGTCCGAAGTCGTCGTAGCTCTCGAACGGGACGCCCAGCGGGTCCATCCTCTGATGGCAATTCCAACAGTACGCGTCTCCCGTTCGGTCCTTGAGACGTTGTCGCAACGTCTTGTGCGGATCTTCGGGAATGACCGCGTCGACCGTGATCGGGACATCCGGAATCGTACCCGCGAGCAGCTTCTCACGAATCCACTTGCCGCGGCGCACGGGATCGGTCTCGGTGTTGAGGGAATGAGCGATGAGCCAAGCCGGATGAGTGAGAATCCCTTTGCGATGAGGGATCTTCGCCGGTTGGGTCGCAGGGTAGTCCCAGTCGCGGTAGTCGATGTTGAAGTATGTGGTGACCTCGTGCGCACGCATGACCTGGCCGGTTCGGCCCGTGGCATTGCCCTTGTGCCAGTAGGCCATCGGGAGCTCGTCGTAGGGGTTGGCGTTCCCTTGTCCCTTGCCGAGGCGAAGCTCGAGGCTCTCCATCGTCCTTTTGAAGCTCCGGATCCAGCCACTACGACGACGCTCGTTCGTCTCGAAGTCGGCGAAGACCGTTCCGCGCATCTTCATCTTCTGGATGAAGGGCCAATGATCGTACAGCTGTTTTTGCGTAAAGCTCTTCCAGTCGTGCTTCCGGAAGTAGTCGTAGATCGTTCGGAGGCGATCGGAGGCCGCCTGCATCACGGCGTTGTCGCCCGAGTGGAAGACGTAGAATCTCTCCGTGGTGAGGAGTTGCTCGAAGACGTCTCGGTCCTCTTCGAGGATGTGCGCGACTAACATGTCGGCTTCGTCGATCAAGCGGCAGACCGTGCCGTCGTGACGACCGGCGCCGAAGCGCGTGTCGTCCTTGAAGACCTTCATCGCCATGGGGTAGCCGAAGAACTCGCGGAAGAAGCGCAACTTGCGAATCGGCTGGTTCGTGATGCTCGCGTTGAAGCCGGCCTTCTGAACGGACTCGTCGATAACGTAATACTGGTCGCGACGTGCGAGCATGCGGATCACTTCGCGGCGATAGTCTTCGCGCGTCGTGAGACGGCCCTCCTTCACGGCGGCGACCAATTCTGCGTCGGGGCTGCTATCCGTGAGCGCGTAGGCCAAGGCATAGCTGGCGTCGCGTGGCGACATCTTGCGTCGACCGTGCTCGTCGGCAGGTCCCTGGCCGAACTCCGACCGGTAGACGAGCTCCGAGCTCAGGATCAACGTTTCGATGAGCTTGGCGATGGCCTCCTGGGTACTGAGAGTCTTCAGGTAGGACTTCGTCAGCGAAACCTTCTCTCTCGCTTCCTCTTCGCCGGGCTCCCGTTCGTAGATTTTGGAGAAAAGCTCGACGACCAGGTCACCGATCTGTTCATCGCTGGCCTGACCGGCCGCGCCTCGTTATTGGCGCCCCGACTCTTCCCAAACGGCCGGGCCCTTCTT
>CAYZGY010000213.1:0-10665 GCA_964478085.1 uncultured Planctomycetia bacterium | reverse complement strand
CCCGCGCCCTCGCGACACGCATGCTCCGCGAAGGCGGGCCGACAGACGAAGAAAGAGCGACCTTCGGATTCCGCCTCGCGGCGGCTCGCCTTCCCGAGCTCGACGAAGTCGGTGTGCTCTTGGACGCGTACACGAAGACCCTCGCGCACTACCAAGCGAATCCCGAAGGAGCCGCGAAGCTCATCGACGTCGGCGACCACCCGACACCGAAGGACCTGAACGCCTGCGAGCTCGCTGCCTGGACGATGGTCGCGAACGTTCTCCTCAACCTCGACGAGACGATCACGAAAGAATAGCCATGAATCCCATCGAAGAATCTCTCCTATCCCTGACACGACGCCAACTCTTCGGTCGAGGCATCCACGCAGCCGGAATCGCCTCACTCTCGACCCTTCTCGGAAACGCGGGGATCGCCGCGGACGAAAAGCCGCCGAAACGTGTCGGAGGTCTCGCGGGCCTTCCTCATCACGCGCCCAAAGCGAAACGATTCATCTACCTGTTCATGGGTGGCGCGCCGTCACAACTCGACCTCTGGGACTACAAGCCCAAGCTACGCGAGCTTTTCGACAAGGATCTCCCCGATTCCGTCCGTCGCGGCCAACGCTTCACGACGATGACCTCCGGCCAGAAGCGCTTCCCCGTCGCGCCGTCGATGTTCGAGTTTTCGCGCCAGGGAGAATGCGGCCGTTGGATCAGCGAGCTGCTCCCGCACACCGCGAAGGTCGTTGACGATCTCGCCGTGATTCGATCCGTCCACACGAACGCGATCAACCACGACCCGGCGATCACGTTCATCCAGACGGGTCGAGAGCTCCCCGGCTGGCCAAGCCTCGGATCGTGGCTCGCCTACGGACTCGGGACGAGCAACTCCGACCTGCCCAACTACGTCGTCATGACTCCGACGTGGACCGGACGCAAGAGCGCCCAGGCGCTGTTCTCGAGACTTTGGGGCAGCGGGTTTCTTCCGTCTCGTCTCCAAGGAGTCGCGCTTCGGTCGAACGGGGATCCCGTGCTCTACCTCTCGAATCCCGCCGGGGTCGATGGAAAGACTCGGCGCGTGATGATCGACGCCGTAGCCGCGCTCAATCGAAAGCGCTTTGATCTCGCGCGCGATCCCGAAACGATCGCTCGCATCGCTCAGTACGAGATGGCCTTCCGCATGCAGACTTCGGTGCCCGAGCTGACCGATCTCTCGAAGGAGCCGAAGCACGTCCTCGACCTCTACGGTCCCGAGGCAACCAAGCCCGGCAGCTTCGCCGCGAGCTGCCTCCTCGCTCGTCGCCTCGCCGCACGAGATGTCCAGTGCATCCAGATCTTTCATCGAGGCTGGGACCAGCACAACAAGCTCCCTCGGGACATTCGCAATCAGTGTCGCGACATCGATCAGCCCACGCGTGGCCTTATCGAGGATCTCAAGCAGCGTGACATGCTCGACGACACGCTGATCGTCTGGGGCGGAGAGTTCGGCCGCACCGTCTACTGCCAAGGGAAGCTCACACGAGAAGACTACGGTCGCGACCATCCCCCTCGCTGCTTCACGATGTGGATGGCGGGCGGCGGTGTCCGCGGAGGCGTCTCGATCGGACAGACCGACTACTTCAGCTACAACATCGTCGACGAGCCCGTGAAGATCTCGGACATCAACAAGACGATCCTCCACTGCCTCGGAATCGACAACGACCGACTCTCGGTCAAGTTTCAGGGGCTGGACGCGCGCGTAACGGGAGTCGAACAGTGTCGAGTCCTCGACGAGCTGCTGGTCTGATGATCACGCGCCTGATGTCCTCGAGATCGCGGCGATCAACTCTCCGCATCGTCGCGGGACGTCGAGAACTCCTCGCCTTCCCGCGCAGAAGGAGCGATTCGCGGGAAAGGGCAAAGGGGTATACTCGGGCTGGGATCTTCGAGAATCTCGGCGAGCGTCGAGTCTCGAAACGCCTCCTCCACCAACGCGAGAGCACGATCGAGCTTGCTGTGAAGCGGGCAGAGATTCGCGCCGTGCGCAGCGATGCCGAGCGGACAGGAGCCGATGCGCTCGATCGGCTCGACGGCCGTGACGATCTCGAGAAGCGTCAACTCGTCGTTCGGCTTCGCGAGCACGAAGCCTCCGTTCACGCCGCGCTGCGACGTCACCACACCCGCGCGCGCGAGACCGTGCAGGACCTTCGCGAGGTACGCCGGCGGCATGCGTGTGTGGCGCGCGATCTCGACGTTCGTCTGCGGGTCGGGGCGATGCGCAGCGAGAAAGACCGCGGCACGCAAGGCGTATTCAGTGGTCTGGGAAAGCATCGAGAGTTCTCGCGAGACTCGAGGCGGCGAAAGACGAAGCGTTCGAGTCACCTTAGCGTGATGCGGCGTGGCTCGCAACTCATGGGATAGAACCGGAGAAAGAGAGAAGATCTGAATGGCGGATACCGACTTCTCTACCGAGCGTATCGATAGCTCGACCGAGTTCGATGTGATCGTCGCTGGCGGAGGGCCGGCCGGATCGACGCTCGCGACGCTTCTCGCGCGGCAGGGACACAGCGTTCTCGTGCTTGAAGGGCGAGGCTTCCCTCGCTACCACATCGGCGAATCCTTGATCCCCGCGACGTACGGCCCACTCGATCGTCTCGGTCTCCTTCCGAGTCTGCGTGAGTCTGAGTTTCCCGCGAAGTACAGCGTACGCTTCGTGTCGCCCGATGGGCACGAGTCGTTGCCGTTCTATTTCTTCGAGACCATCGAAGGCGAGCGAGCCGCGACGTGGCAGGTGAATCGAGCGCACTTTGACAAACTCTGCCTCGACAACGCGCGACGCGCCGGAGCACGAGTTCGAACACGCGCTACGGTACGCAAGGTGCTCTTCGACGGAGCTCGCGCGACGGGGGTCGAAGTCCGATTTCAAGGGCGCACGTCTCAACTCTCCGCGCGTATCGTCGTCGACGCGACCGGACGCGCCACGATCATCGGCTCACAGCTTCACCTTCGGCAGGAACCGGTGCCCGGTCTGCGAAAAGCCTCGCTCTGGTCCTACTACCGGGGCGGAGAGCGTGGCATCGGAGTCGACGCGGGAGAGACGACCGTCTTCCGTCTCGAGAACGGCGGCTGGATCTGGTACATCCCGCTCGCGCACGATCTTGTCAGTGTCGGGCTTGTCGGCTCTCCGGACGATCTATTCCCCGAGGGAAAGACTCACGAAGAGGTATTCGCCGAAGCCCTTGCCGAAAACCCGGGCGTGACGCGAAGACTCGCCAACGCGACTCGCGAAGGACGGAGGGTCTTCGGATTACGCATGCTCGCGTATCGAGTCGAAACGTGGGCAGGCGACGGCTGGTGCACGATCGGCGACGCGGGTGGGTTCCTCGACCCGATCTACTCATCCGGGCTCTTTCTTGCGTTGACGTCGGGCGAGCTCGCGGCAGAAAGTGTGCACAAGGCCCTCGAGAGTGGAGATCTCTCCGCCGATATCATCGGGGAGTTCACCAAAGAGCTGACGCCCGCGGTCGACACGATGCGCCGGATGATCCACGCGTTCTACGATTCCGGCTTCAGCTTCCACGAGTTCGTGAAGAAGTTTCCCGATCTACGACAAGAGCTGATCTCGTGCCTCGTCGGAGACGTCGTCGGAAAGAACCTCTCGAGCTTTCACGCGGCGCTCGAGACGATGACGCCGCCGCCCGAGTACGTCTGACGTCGCCGGACTTCGAGAGGACGTCACGTCGCGGCGACCCACCGCGATCCTCGAGAACTCCATCAGCCGCAGGAACGGCTGACGGAACACTCGAGCTTAATTGGGGAGCTATTCGGTAATAGCCGCGTGCATTCGTGACATCACATCCATCGACGTGATGATCCCGACGACGCGTTCACCACCATTGAGAACGACGACGCGATGCACGTGTCGCTCGACCATCTTCGCGAGGATATTCGGCAGCGTCTCCCCGTCGGAGACTCCGACGACCTCCCTTGTCATGAACGCCTCGACCGGCTGCTCCGACGCGGGCACCAGACGATCTCGCAAGCTTACGAGCTCCATCTCGTAGAGGCTGAGCGGGAGCGACAACTCGGAGCTGAAGAGGCTCGATTGCGCTGCGTCTCGCAAATCTCGCTCGGCGCGTTCCTCGGCGCCGATGATGTCCGTGACCGAAAGAACACCGACGGAGGAAGGTTTGAAACACGCCTTCGCCCGTATGCCGAGCGCCACCGCTCGATTCGTTCGAAGTGTCGAAGACTCGCTCCGGCACGAGGGGCTGGGTCGATCGCGAGACCGACGCGGCGCAGCACCCACAGCGCGTAGCTGTTGCTGTTCGGTCCGGGCCACGGGAGGCAGGCTCCGTGAACGGGGTAGCTCTTCGGATCTCGCAAGACCTCGATGATGCGCTCGGCTTCATCCCCCTTCCACTCACCGAGCACGTGATCGTACATGCCACCGTCGAGGTACGTGAGGTTCCTCCAATGGCAGATCGATCCCATCTGAAGTCGCCCGGCGTTCGACGCGCGAGTCACGAAGGTACCGCAGGAAAGAGATCTTGTCCGAACTCTTCGCTCTCGAAAGGTGAATGTCAGAGCCTACGCTTTGACGATCTTCTCGCGTCCCTCCGCGATCTTGACCGTCGCGTTGCGCGTGTCGATCACGACGTTGCTGTGCGCGACGACGGCCTCCCAGTCGACGGCGTCGTGATCGGTGATGATCAAGGTGAAGTCGCTCTGACTCAACACGTCCTTCGTGAGCTCGACGCCTTCGACCGCGCCCTGGTACTGACGCGTGCGCGGCAAAACGGGAATGTGAGGATCGTGGTAGCAGAGCGAAGCGCCCTGAGCCTCGAGCATCTGGATGATCTTGAGCGCGGGCGACTCGCGCACGTCGTCCGTATTCGGCTTGTACGCGACGCCGACGATCAGCCCTCGGCTGCCGTTGACGGTCTTCTTGACCGTGTTGAGCGCCTCCCCGACCTTCTGGCAGACGTACTCGGGCATCGCCGTGTTGATCTCTCCGGCGAGCTCGATGAAGCGCGTCGTCATTCCATACTCGCGCGCCTTCCACGTCAGGTAGAAGGGGTCGATCGGGATGCAGTGACCGCCGAGACCGGGTCCCGGGTAGAACGCCTGGTAGCCGAAGGGCTTGGTCTTCGCGGCGTCGATGACCTCCCAGACGTCGATGTCCATCTTATCGAAGAGGACCTTGAGCTCGTTGACCATCGCGATGTTGACCGCGCGGTAGATGTTCTCGACGACCTTCGCGGCCTCGGCGACCTTCGCGTGGCTGCACTGGACCACTTCGGAGATCGACGTCGCGTAGAGGCTCGCGGCGAGACGCCCGCTCTCCTCGTTGATGCCACCGACGAGCTTCGGAATCGTCTTCGTGTTGAAGTTCTTGTTGCCCGGATCTTCGCGCTCGGGAGAGAACGCGAGGTAGAAGTCCTCGCCGGCGTTGAGACCGCTCTCTTCGAGGATCGGCTGGAGCACCTGCTCCGTCGTGCCCGGGTACGTCGTACTCTCGAGTATGATCAGCTGGCCGCGCTCGAGGTACTTGCGAATCTCCTCTCCCGTCTTGGCGACGTAGGAGAGGTCCGGCTCGCGAGTTTTCGTCAGCGGCGTCGGCACGCAGATGATGACGGCGTTCATCTTCCGTAAGTTGCGGAACTCGCTCGTCGCCTGGAAGCGGCCGGATTCGGCCATCTCGGCAACCATCTCGTGCGGGATGGTCTTGATGTACGACTCGCCACGACTCAGCGAATCGATCTTCGCCGGGTCGACATCGAAGCCCGTGACCTCGAATCCCGCTCGGTGAAACGCGTGGACCAAGGGAAGTCCGACGTATCCCAGGCCGATGACGCCCACCTGAGCCTGTCGGTCGCTGATCAGATGTTCCAGATTCTCGCTCATGAAAACCCCTTTTCCTCGTAGATCGCAGCCCTTTACTCCCCACTACGCTGAAGCTACAATCTTTCGCTTGTTTGCGCCACCTCGCCAGGGCTATTCCGGCGCAGGCGCATTCTCGGAAGCTCTGATAATTAACTGACTTACAGCCCCCGAGGCAAGATCTACGGATGAGAGTCACCGTCGCCAAGGCTTTGGGTACGTGCTTCGGTGTCCAGGACGCGATCGATCTCGCGCTGGACGAGGCCTACAAAGACAATCTCACGGTCGTCGGGCAGCTCGTGCACAACCCGCAGGTCGTCGAGGACTTGCGTCAGCACGGTGTCAACATCGTGGACGCCATCGATGCCGATGTTCGGACGAGAAACGTCATGATCACGGCGCACGGCGCTCCGCAGTCGATGCACGAGAAGGCCCGCGAGCGCGGCTTCAACGTCATCGACGCGAGCTGCCCGCTCGTCCTGCGCGTCCACAAGGCGATCGCTCAGTTCGTTCGCGACGGATATCACCCGGTCGTCATCGGCCAGGAGACCCACGTCGAGGTCAAAGGCATCGTCGGCGACCTCGAGGAGTACACCGTCATCGCGAGCGAGGACGAGATCGAGGCGCTCGAAGGACGCGACAAGATCGGCATCGTCTGCCAGACGACGCAGCAGATCGCGTACGTCGAGACGCTCCTCGACAAGATCCGTGAGAAGTACCCGAACATTCAGATCCGCTTCAAGGACACGGTGTGCCAGCCGACGAAGGACCGCCAGGTCGCCGCGCGCGAGCTCGCCGCGGAAGTCGACCTGATGATCGTCATCGGCGGCTACAACTCGTCCAACACGAAGAAGCTCAAGCTCGTCTGTGACAACCTCGGCATCGAGGCGTACCACATCGAGCGCGCGAGCCAGCTCAAGGACGAGATGTTCGAAGACAAGGAGCACGTCGGGATCACGGCGGGCACCTCGACTCCTCGCGAGGTCATCGAAGAGGTCTACGAAGCGATCCTTGCGTTGCCCAGCGTGAACATTACGCAGGCCTCCGGAATGCCGCCCAAGGAGAAGTATCTGCATTAGCCTTCGAATGCAGACACTTCGAAGGTAGCGAACTCATGCCGCGCGCCGCTCTCCGAAGATTAGCCGCGTTCGAGTCGCCCTTCCTGCTCGAACACGACGCTCTTCCGGCGATCGACAAGAGCGCCGACGGCGGTAGCGGCATCGCGGACGAGGATACGCCTGTCGATTGGGCCGAGCTCTTCGAGCAGGACCGCCATCTTCGTGTCGAGGTCGGTGTCGGCAACTCGCCGTTCCTCATCGAGGTCGCGAAGTTCGAGCCCGAGTTCAACTACCTGGGCATCGAGTACTCGGCGAAGCGCGTCCACAAGTTCCTGCGCAAGGTCGGGCGGGAGGGTGTCGAGAACATCCGCATGCTCCACCAGAACTCCGACCAGGTCTTCGGTCGCATCGCGCCGGGCACGCTCGACCACCTCTTCGTGAACTTCCCCGACCCGTGGCGCAAGGCCCGCCACCGTCGCAAGCGCTTCATTCGAAAGGAGCGCATGCTCTTCATCTGCGAGCTGCTTCGACCCGGAGGCGGCTTCTCCCTCAAGACCGACGCTCCCGCTTACGCCCGAGAAGCGCTCGAGGTCCTCGAGTCGATCGAGCAGCTCGAGAACATCGACAACGATCGCGGCGAGCTCGCCTCGAAGCCGATCTACCCGTTCCAGACTCCCTACGAGGAGCGGTTCCGGCGCGAAGGCAAACCGATCCACTACTTCGAGTATCGCAAGAGATCTGCCGAGGAGGCGTAGATGGACGCCCCCGCGGATCGTGACGCGCTGAAGGAGAAGATCTCTCGCCTGCCGACGTCACCCGGCGTCTACCTGATGAAGGACGCGCGCAGTCGCATCCTCTACATCGGGAAAGCGGTCAACCTGCGCTCTCGCGTGCGATCGTACTTCGGCAAGTCGTCCGACACCCGCGTCTTCGTCAGCTTCCTGATGGAGCGAGTCGCCGACGTCGACACGATCGTCACCGACTCCGAGACCGAAGCTCTGCTTCTCGAGAACAACCTGATCAAGAAGCATCGACCGGTCTACAACGTCCGCCTCAAGGACGACAAGACCTACGTGAGCATCAAGGTGACGATGGCAGAAGAGTGGCCACGCGTTCTCGTCACTCGACGCTACAAGAAGGACGGAAACCTCTACTTCGGCCCCTACGGCTCGGCGTACGCCGTCCGAGAGATGCTGCGCGTCATCAAGACGGTCTTCCCGCTCCGCACTTGTACGAACGGCTTCTTCGCCAGTCGCAAGCGCGCGTGCATGGAGTACGAGATCGGCCGCTGCAGCGCTCCGTGTGTCGACTTCATCACGCGCGAAGCGTACCTGGAAGACGTCGAGCAGGTCGTGCTCTTCCTGCGTGGGAACCATCGCGAGCTCGAGAAGATCATCGAAGGTCGCATGAAGGACGCGTCCGAAAAGCGCGCCTACGAGCTCGCGGCACGCCACCGCGACCAGCTGCGTGCGATTCGAAAGGTCTTCGAGTCGCAGAAGGCGCAGGAGTTCCGTCTCGAAGACCTCGACGTCTTCGCGACCGTGCCGGAGGGAGAGTTCGTCGCGATTCAAGAGGTGCTGGTTCGCGAGGGCAAGATCGTCAACTCCCAGTGCCACACCTTCCGCACGAATCTCGACCCGCAGGAGGTGCTCGCGAGCTTCTTGACCCAATGCTATCTCGAAGATCGCTTTATCCCTCCCGAGGTGCTTCTCGATCTCGACTTCGACGATCACGGGCTTCTCGAAGAGTGGCTCACCGAACGCCGCGGCTCGAAAGTGCGACTGCACCTGCCCCAACGCGGCGACAAGCTCAAGCTCGTCGAGCTCGCGAGAAAGAACGCCCTCAACACGTTTCATGTCGAGCGCGATCAGCAGGAGCAGACCGAGGTCATTCTCGGATCACTTCAAAAGCACCTCGACATGGATCGCCTGCCGCGTCGCGTCGAGTGCTACGACATCTCGAACTTCCAAGGCTCGCTCGCCGTTGGCGCGATGGTCTCGTTCGAGGACGGCAAGCCGGTGAAGGACCGATATCGCCGCTTCCGCATTCAGACGGTCGTCGGCGCCGATGACTTCCGCTGTATGGAAGAGGTGCTCCATCGCCGCCTCGCTCGCGGGGCCGAGGAAGACGACCTGCCCGACCTCATCGTCATCGATGGCGGCAAGGGGCAGCTCGGTGTCGCCGTACGCGTGATGCGGGAGCGTGGCATCGAAGGCGTCGCGGTTATCGGTCTTGCCAAGGAGCGTCGGAGCAAGCGTACTACGGAACGAGTCTTCGTCCCGGGTCGATCCGATCCGCTACCGCTCGCTCAGGACACGCCCGAGTCGCTCTACCTTCAACGGATTCGCGATGAAGCCCACCGCTTCGCGATCCGCTACCACCGTGAGCTCCGACGCAAGAAGACGCTCCACACGGGCCTCGAAGGCATCGAAGGCGTCGGCAAGAAGCGACGGCAAGCGCTCATCGATGCGTTCGGAACATTGAAGAAGATCGGTGAGGCGAGCCTCGAAGACATCGCCGAAGTCGTCGGCGACAAGTTAGCGGAACGCGTCTACGAAGCCCTGCGCCCCGAGGCCCCCGACGTCGATTCTACCGTCGATAGCGAATCGGAACACGACGACGAGCTGGTTTGACGCGTTTCCTCGACCGATTGTAGACTCCTTGGGCGACATCCGCGCAGGAGTGTCGGATGGATCGGTCTCGAAGACCGATTCGCCATCCCCCAAGCGATCTAATTGGTTGTGGTTCATGAGCAGTTTCAATCGCGTTCAACGTCGGAGAATCGATGAGATCCTGGTCGACCAAGGTCTGGTCACGAAGGACCACGTCGAGGAGGCGTTGAGGATTCAGAAGAAGACGAACGAGACCCTCGGGTCGATCCTCGTCGACATGGGATGCATCACGGATATGGACATCACGAAAACCATCGTGATGCAGTATCAGCTCCCATTCATCTCGCTCACGAACTGCAAGGTCAGTGAGAAGCTCATCGAGCTCTTCGACGTGACGTTTCTCCACTCTCACAAGATCCTCCCTTTCGACCAGATCGGGGACATGCTTCTCTGCGCCGTCGCCGAAGTGCCGCGGGAGGAGGTCTTGGCTGAGATTCCGAAGCTGACCCAACGCAATGTCGCGCTCTACGTCGCCGGACTCACCGACGTCGTACAGCATCTCGAGCAGCTCGCTCCGCTGCCCGAAGAGCTCCAGGGCGAAATGGCGAGCCGAGCGGCGAGCAACCAGGCCGCAGCGAGCGAAGAGGCTCCGAAGAAGGCTCCTGCCAAGAAGAAGAGCGCCGACAAGACGCAGATCTTCCAAGAGGAAAGCAGCGAAGCGATCCTCCAAGCGCTCGACTCGACGTGGGATTCGATCTTCGACAGCGTCGAGGGCGTCGAGGGCGAAGAGAGCGAAGAAGGCGACGGCGAATCGCAGTCGACCAACGTCCTCGAGGACCTCGGTTAAGCGCTTCGCCTACCTCGCAGACGGCCTCGCCGCCTTGACTTCGTCCAGGGGGTTTCTACAATCCGGACTTCGGGTTGAACCCTCTTGACGAATCCATGATCCAGAAGTCGGATGCCGGCGTCAAACAGACGCCGATGATGCAGCAGTACTTCTCCACCAAGGAGAAGCACCCGGATGATGTTGTTTTCTTCCGGATGGGCGACTTCTACGAGATGTTCTTCGAGGATGCCGAGATCTGCTCGCAAGTCCTCGGGATCACCCTGACGTGTCGCTCGAAAGAGAAGTGGCATAAGATCCCGATGGCCGG
>CAYZGY010000212.1:578-10691 GCA_964478085.1 uncultured Planctomycetia bacterium | reverse complement strand
CGACACCCCGCGCTACGACACCCCGCGCGACGACACCCCGCGCGACGACACCCCGCGCTACGACACCGTGCAGGGCTCGCTCAGGGCCTCGATCGCGACGACACCGCCGAGGTCCGCGATTTCCTTGAGCACGGCACGGTGATTGCGGTGTGCCGTGCAGACGTGGACGACGACCGACTCCTGCTCTTCGCCGCGATCGGGGCGCTGCACGTGCTCGTCCTCGACGTGATAACGATCGAGCGTGTGTTGAATCTGAAGCCACGTCTTTCCGCGGTCAGGCTCGAACGTAACGACGAAGCCCTCGTGCGCACAGCGTCCCTCGATCGCGTGCTCGACGCGATGCATCAGCGTCAGCGTCAGGAAGATCACGGCCGTGAAGACGATTCCTGCCGCGACGTAGCCCGAGCCGATCGTCACGCCGACGGCCGCGCAGCTCCAGATCGTCGCGCCGGTCGTCAAGCCGACGACGGCACCACGCGCGTAGATGATCGCGCCGGCGCCCAAAAACCCGATGCCGGGCACGATCTGGGAGGCCAGTCGAGCCGGATCAGCCATCGGCTTGCTCGAAGCGAGCATCAGCGAGACGAGCGTGAAGATCGTCGAGCCGACCGAGATGAGGATCACCGTACGCAGCCAGGCGGGCTTGTCGCGTCGCTCGCGCTCGATGCCGACGAAGCCGCCGCAGACGATCGCGACGACGATGCTGATCACGCCGATCAGCTCGCGCGAGAGGCCTTCGATCTTGTTGAGGTCCCCCAACCAGGGGTAGATTGCGTCCATCGAGAAAGCTCCTTGTTGAGAGCGTAACATCCGAGAAGCCTTCGTGGAGACCATGGAGACGAATTCCGAGCGCATTTTGATCATCGGTTGCGGGTATCTCGGCATACGAGTTGCCAAGCAGCTGCGTGAGGCGGGAGTTTGCGTGACGGCCACGACGAGGAGCGAGGAGCGCGCGTCGGAGCTTCGCGCGCTCGACATCGACGTCGCGCTGCTCGACGTCGAGAACCTCGACGCGGCGGATCTCTGGACACAATCCTTCGATTCGGTGATCTACGCGGTCGCCGCAGGTCGAGGCAGCGATCCTCGCATCGCGTACGTCGATGGCCCGCGTGGCTCTTACGAGCGACTGAGTCGATCGACCTCTCCACCGGCGCGAATCGTCTTCGTCTCGTCGACGGGAGTCTACGCACAATCGAGCGGCGAGGAGCTCGACGAGACGAGCGAGGCAGCTCCGACGAGCGAGCCACACATCTCGATTCGATCGACCGAAGAGTGGCTCGCCGAGCAGCCGGGTGGAATTGTCGTACGTCTCGGCGGGCTGTACGGTCCGGGACGCTCGCCCATCGAATGGCTGACTCGCCCGGGCTTCCGCGATCGGTTGACGAAGGGACGGGACGCCCTGATGAACTGGATCCACATCGACGACGCCGCAAAGATCGTCACGCGCGCCGCCCTCGTCGGCGAGGCTGGTGAGACGTACCTCGGTGTCGATGGCCGCCCCGTCCGACGCGAAGACTTCTACGGGCTCGCCGCCGAGCTCGCGGATACCGAGCCCCCAGCTCTCACCGACGACCCCGACGACGGCGGCAAACGCCTCGACGGTTCCGCCACCCTTCGAAAGCTCGAGGTTTTCCTCGATTACCCCGACTATCGCGCAGCCCTGACCGCCATCGCCCGCGCCGACAAGGATTCCGAGACATGAGCGACCAACCGAAAGACCTCGACGTCTTCGACGCCCACGCGCACCTCTTCAGCCACGGATTCTTCAAGACGCTGCTCGGAATGCGACCGACGCCGACCGGTGAGGCTGCCGAGGTAACCGACGAAGACGTCCGAGAGCTCTTCGAGTCGGTCGGGCAGGAAGTGCCGCCCGTCGATCCGATCGCGCTCGGTCGCCGCTGGGTCGAGGAGCTCGACGAGAATGGTGTCTCGAAGAGCGTCCTCATCGCGAGCGTCCCGCCGGACTGGCCCTCGGTCTCCGCGGTCGTTCGAGAGCTTCCCGATCGATTCGTCGGCTACGCGATGGCGAATCCGCACGCGGCCAACGGAACCGGCGCTCTCGAGAGGGCTCTGTCCGAGGGTGGCCTCCGCGGCGTCTGCCTCTTCCCGGCGATGCACCACTTCCACATCTACGACTACCCGGCGCGCTCGATCATCGAGGTCGCACAGAAGGCGCGCGCGATGGTCTTCGTCCACTTCGGGCTGCTCTCCGTGCCCATCCGCGATCGCATCGGCATCCCGAACGACTTCGACGGCACCTTCGCCGTTCCGACCGATCTCCACCGCGCCGCAGCCGACTACCCCGACGTGACGTTCCTGATTCCGCACTTCGGCGGCGGCTACCTCCACGAGACGTTGCTCCTCGGCGCGCAACGGCCGAACGTCGTCGTCGACACCTCGAGCTCGAACAGCTGGATGAAGCTCGCCGCCTATCCCCTCGACCTCGACACCGTCGTCGCCAAGACGCTCGAAGCCTTCGGCCCCGATCGCATCCTCTTCGGCAGCGACTCGAGCGCGCTACCCCGCGGCTGGCGCCGAGACCTCTTCGATCTACAGGCCGCCGCGTTCCGCAAGGCCGGCTGCGACGATGAAGCGATGCGGAAGATCTTTGGCGGGAACCTGCGGAGGATCCTCGGCGACTGACTCGACGTGTGCCGAGATTCGGCTCATCGTTCGTCGAGCGCCAAGATCAACTGTGTGAAGAGCGCCGCCCGCACTGCGAAGCGGTCGACGACAATGTGCTCGTCTACGGCGTGCGCGCCGGCGCCGTCGATGCCGAGACCGTCGATCACCGTCAAGCCGCGCGAGGCGAGGTACGAGCCGTCGCTTCCCCCGCCGGAGCTGCCGAAGCCGATGTCGAGACCGAGAGTCTTCGCGACGTCGCACGCGATCTGCGCTTCCTCGCGGCTACGGTCGGTCGGGACGAGCGGTGGGAAGAAGAGGCCGCCGAAGAACTCGAAGACAGCGTCCGGGTGGCGCGGCTCGAGCGCGCGGATGCGTGCGTCGACCTGCTCGCCTTGCTCGGGTCGGACGTAGCGCAAGTCGATCTCGCAGTGCGCGCGTCCGGCGACGACGTTGCTCGACGTCCCGCCTTCGACGCGTCCCACGTTGAGCGAGACGCCCGTCTCTCGATCGGTCCAGCTGTGGAGCTTCGCGATGACGCGCGCGAGCTCGTCGATCGCGCTGACCCCCTGCTCGGGTGCTGCACCCGCGTGTGCTTCGCGTCCCGTGATCTCGAGGCCGTAGATTCCGACTCCTTTGCGTTCGATCTTGAGATCGCCGTTCGGGCAGGGCGGCTCGGGGACGAGGGCGGTGGCGCTCGGGTCGAGGAGCTTGTCCATCCACGGGTGCGACGTGACACTGCCCTTCTCTTCGTCGACCGAGATGAAGACTTGCAGCGGACGACGAAGACGGATTCCGTGCTCGTGGAAGTAGCGCACGGCGCAGAGCATCAGGAAGTCGCCGCCCTTCATGTCGTAGATGCCCGGACCGAAGAGCTTGCCGTCACGTTCTGTCGGCGGACGTACGGCGGTCGTTCCATGCGGCCAGACGGTGTCGGAATGACCGACGAGGGCGATCGCGGGAAGATCTCCGCCGTCCGCCCCTTCGCCAGTCCCCTCCATCGTGCCGTAGAGACACGGTCCGTTCTCGCCGTCGAGCTCCTCGCAGGCCACGCCGGCCGCCTCGAGCTTCGAACGAAGGTGCGTGACGAATCGCGAGATCGCTGCGGCGTCGAAGGTCGGCGTCTCGATCTCGATGAGCTCGCAAAGCTCGGCGAGCAGCTCCGACTGTCGCGATCGGAAGAACTCGAAGGGATTCACGGTATTCCTTGTCGTCGAAAGAAGGCCCAGGCGTCATACGCTACTCTCGTGCGCATCGCCATGATAGGATCTCTCGCAGATTTCCCGAACCGCGCGACAGGAAGCGATGGGTATTTTCAATAAAGGCGAAGGGCTCGAGCCTGCTGCGGCCACTCGCGGCGAACCGCGCCGCTTCAAGATCCGCATCACGACCGAAAGCGGTGACGTCGTCTACTGGCACAAGCGCGGCGAGCTCCACACCGTCGAGGAGGACGTCGCGCGCATCTTCGTCGCGAACTTCAAGCCCGAGCTGTTCCAAGCGCTGCCCGACGGGCACCTGACACCACCCGAGCCCGGCAAGACGCAAGCGATCGTCAAGGTCGAGATGGAACCCGCGTAGGGATGCCCCGAGAAGAGCTTCACATCGTCCATCGCTCCCGCACCGAGGTCCGCTACGCCGAAACGGACCAGATGGGGATCGTCTACCACGGCAACTACTTCGTCTACTTCGAGATCGGCCGCACCGATCTGATCCGTCAATACGGCGCGACCTACGCCGAGCTCGAAACGCGCGGCATCCGTCTCGCCGTCACCGACGCGAGCGCGAAGTACCACGAGCCCGCACGCTACGACAACGAGCTCATCATCGAGACGACCCTCTGCGAGATCACGGCCGTGCGCATGCGCTTCGAGTATCGAATCCTTCGCGCGGACGACGAGGCCCTCCTCGTGACGGGATCGACGATGCTCGCGAGCCTCGATGAGAACGGTCGCCCGCAGCGAATTCCGAAGGACCTCGTCGAGGCGCTCCGCGAGCACGATGCTTGAGCCGAGCGAAGAGGCACCACTCGAACCGGATGGCGAAGAGCGGCCACCGCTCGATATTCTCTACCGAGACGAGCGCTTCATCGCCGTCAACAAGCCGGGCGGTCTCCTCGTCCATCGCTCGAGCGAGTCGCGCGACCGCGTGTTCTTGCTGCAAGAGCTGCGCAACCAGATCGAAGCGCACGTCTTCCCCGTGCACCGGCTCGATCGGGCGGCCTCGGGCGTCATCGTCCTCGCGCTGAGCGGAGACGACGCGCGCGACCTCCAGGACGCGCTCGCGGACGAATCGACACGCAAGGAGTACCTCGCGCTCGTCCGCGGAAGCTCTCCGGAACGTGGCGAAGTCGATCGACCGCTCACCGCAGACAACGGAGTCAAAAAGGACGCGCGCACGAGCTTCGAGAAGATCGCGGAATTCTCGCGCTGCTCGCTCCTACGCGTCCGGATCTTTACGGGTCGGCGACATCAGATTCGCCGGCACATGAACCACCTCGCGCACCAGCTCATCGGTGACTCGACCTACGGCAAGGGGAAGATCAATCGCTTCTTCCGCGACGAGTACGACCTCCCGCGCATGTTCCTTCACGCCGCGGAGATCGACATGCCGTCTCCGGGGGCAAGCGAAGAAACGCCCGAGCGGCTGACGATCCGCGCACCGCTCGCGGAAGACCTGCGGGCGTTTCTCACGCGACTGCCGGACGTCGAGAGCGATCTGATCGACCGGCTCTGAAACGATCGAGTCGACTGTCGTCTACTCGGGCTTCGCGTCGCGCTTCACGCGGGCGAGGAGCAGGATCGCGACGAAGACCGAGAGGACGACGACCATGCCCGCCGGCATGAACTTGCCTGACTCTGCCCAACGCTTTCCCATGCCGCCCGCAGCGACGACCGCGATTCCGAAGCCCGCGTAGTAGCCGCGGGTCAAGTTCTTTCGTGAGACCACGAACGACGCGATCGACAGGACACCGAGTGTGCCCGCGGCGATGAGCGAAGCCGTCGATCCCTTGACGAATCCGGCAGTGCCGCCGGCGAGGAGTACGAGCGCGTATGCGATGAGGACGATCTGGCCTGGTTTCATGAGTCGATCAGTGAAGGCTTACTTGGAGTTGGCGGTCAATATTTCGTAAAGGATCGTGCCCAGCGCCGCGATGCTGACGACGAGCAGCATGCCCGACGGCATGATCTTCTTCGTCTTCTTCACACGGATGAAGAACATTACCGTCAGCACGCCGCTAATCGCGACGCCGGCCCAACGACCCGCGGCCAGGTTTCCGAAGGACATCCCGAGCGCGACGAGCAGAAGAGCACCACTGACGACTCCTGCGATGAGCGACGCTTTCGACTTCGCCATCTTGTGGCCCATCCAGCCACCGAGAGCCATGACGAGCGCGTAGACGAGCAGGACGATCTGAGCGAGGGTCATCGAAGCTTCCTCGATTCGTGAAAGTGCGAGATTCTTGGCCCGCAGAGCGATTCAAGTCGACCTTGAATCTCCTCGGGAGCCGATGAGCAGTCCGTTGAAAAAGTGCTTCGAGCCGCTTGGGCGCCGAATTGACTTCTTCAACGGGCTGCCAGCATACTAAATCTCTCAGCGAAGGCACACACAGACTCCGAGATCTCGATGGGCTGGCTCGTATACGCCGCGATGGCCGCAGGACTGCTCCCGCTCCTTTTCATGGGAGTCGGCTATTTGTTCGTCTCGCTGCGTCAATCGAATGAAGAGGGCAAATCGAGCGAAGAGCGACAAAATGCCGCGTCGGAGGAAGAGGGAGACCTACCGACGCGAGTCTCTGGCGACGGATCCTGAGCCTCCCTCGTTCCCTCCCACAGCTCGCCGGTCAACTACGCGGCGGATACGAGACGCCATCGAGCCGGTCCGCCGACGGATCGACACCGCAGTCGGGGAACGGCTACGAGACCGAAGCGAAAGACCTTCCTTTCCATCATGAGCGCCTCCTTCGAGAGAAGCAGCTACCCGACGAAAGAGCTCTCAGTGTACGGCCGATTCGCTCCGGCTTCGCGCGGAAACTATTTTTCGGCGCCGACCTTCGAGGATTTCGGAACCTCGAGACCGGCGGCCCAGTAGATCCCGTTCGCGAGGAGAAGGCGGAATGCGGGCATCTCGAAGTCAGCGGGGTGCCCGAGAGAGGTGTAAAAGACCCGCGAGCCCTGACCGTACTCGTTCGTCCAAGAGACCGGCTCCGGCTTCTCGCGTCCCTCGACGCGTCCCATCATGAGGACCTTCGTCTTCCCGCCGAGCGGGCTCGTCTTGTAGAGCCAGGACCGAACGACGAACTCGTCGCGGCGCACGTCGCGCAGAATCGGGTGCTGCGCGACGGCGTCGACGATGCGCACGAGCGTCTTCGGCGCGTTCGGCCCCTTGTTTCCGTGGTGCCCCGTGTAGTTTCCGCCGAGGATGTCGCGATCGAACTCGATCCACTCCGCCTTCCCTGCGGGCGCTCGTTTGCCGCCGCTCGCAGCAAAGGCGTGACTCGTCGTCCGAATCGCTACGAGCGGCTTCCCCGACTCGAAAAAACGCCGGACGTGCGACATCTGCTTCGGCGAGATCAAGCGACGACGGATGCTGAAGATCGCGAAATCCGCCTCGTCGAGAATCTCGATGCCCGGCAAGTCGTCGCGGTTCTTCTCGTTCGCGTAGACGAAGCTGACCCGGAAGTCCTTGCCGAGCATCTCACGCGCGTACTTCGTCAAGGTCTCGTAGGTCCGGTACTCGGCCTCGGCCATGACGATCGCGAGGTGCTTGCGCTCGTCCTTCGGGAAACTCGACGGCTCTCCGCCGAGAAAGTCCGTGCTCGTGATCGTCGGGCACCAGTTCTTCTCGATGTGCTCGACGATGAGATCGTTGCCCGTGAAGTGGCTGACGTACGGTGCGCGCTCGGGGTTGTACATCGTATCGGTCAGGTCGCGCGCGAGAACGACGTTCTTGCCGTTGAGGACGAGGTTGCGAATGCCGAAGGGTCGCCCGAGAACGCACATGTTCGTGTGAACGCCCATCAAGATGACGTTCGAGATGTCTCGTGACGCGAAGAGATTCCAGATCTCCTCGCCGGAGTCGCTGATCGCGTCGACGTCTTCGATCTCGAGAGTCGAGACCTGACTGAGGATCATCTCCGTGCGTCCTTCGGAGTTCGTGTCGCAGCCACCGTCGGACTGATCGATCGGATAGTCCGCGTCTCGGCCGTCCTGTCGATCGCACCACTTGTTGATGTTCTTCGGGAGGTCCGCCGCCTTCGGCGCCGCCTTCGCGAGCTTCCGGCTCGGCGTGTTCTCGTAGAACTTCATGCCCGAGCTCGGGGCGTGAACGATGAGCACGCCCTTCTTTCGCGCTGACTCGAGCACCTCGTTCATACGCGGCGCCATCTGCTCGACGCGTCGCGTCGATCCCTTGCACCAGTGGCGCTGCCACATGTCGCAGACGATGATCGCGGTCTCGTGCGCGTCCCAGGTCTTCTCCTCGACGACCGTATGATAGCGCTTGCTCCCCGGCGTCGTCTCGACGCGTGTGCGCTGCCGCAGTGTCAGCTTCGAGGAGCTCGGCGGCGCGCCGTGCGGATTCTCGTACCAGATGACTCCGAGGTTGTCGCGCTCCTCGCAGGTCAGGATGTCGAGGGCGCCGTCACCGTCGAGGTCGACGAGCTCGAGGCGGTCGAACTTGACGCCCGGCGCCCCACTCACTTCGTGGGGAGTCCAGCGAGGACCCGCCGCCGTCGACTCGCGCGATAGCCACCGGACACCCGAAGCGCCTCGAGCCGCGTTCTCGCACGAGAACACGAGATCGCCGCGGCCGTCCCCGTCGATGTCCCCCATCGCCGTCCCCTTCGGAGTACCGGCACGACCACCGCCGCGAATCCACTCGGGCTTCGTCCAGATGTCGTGCGCGGCGGAGGTAGACTCGAGATGAGCGTAGCCGCGTCCTTTGACGGCACACGTCACGTCGACCTGTCCGTCGCCGTCCCAGTCGCCGACGTCGAGGAACATCGCCTCGCCGATACGCGGTGCGATCGGACGCTCGATCCAACCAGCTTCGCTCGCCGTTCCTCCCCCATCGGCTAGGCCGACGCCTGGATTTTTGAGCCAGAAGATCCCTGCGCCCGGTCCGCGCCGATCGGAGACGACGAGATCTGTCTTGCGATCACCGTCGACGTCGAACGCGCGAATCGACATGATCCATCCCGCGTCGCGGAGCTTGTGGTACTTCCACTCGCCGAGCGCGCGCGGATCCTTCGGCGACTCGAGCCAACCGACGGCAGCGCCACGCCCTTTCGAGCCGACGACGAGATCGATGCCGTTCTTTCCATCGACATCGAAAGGCACGCAGAACATCCAACTCTGCTTTCTTTTCGTCACGGGAATCGCCTCGGTCTTCCATGCCGACTCATCGAGATAGCGACTCTTCTCGAGCGGCGCCCAGTGGACGTGCATCGTGCGCACGCGTCCTTCGGACGAGGAGACGACGTCGACCGCGCCGTCGGAGTCGAGGTCGACGAAGACCGCATCCTCCGCCGACTTCACCCGACCGACGGTGACACTCGGCCACGGCTCACGCACCTTTTCCGGCTCGGGCTGAAGGTACGCGCGCACGACGCCGCCTTCTTCCCAACCCGTCGCGATGTCGAGTCGGCCGTCTCCGTTGACGTCCGCGAGGCGGACTCCGTCCGCACCGCGCGAGCTCTCGTCAATCGTATGGCGACTCCACCCGGCAGGAGCCTCATCGGCTCCCTGCCCTCGATCGACGAGCAAGAGGGTCGTCATCGAGATCGCCAGGACGAAAGTGGTTCGTGAAGTACCGAGAAAGTTTTCGAAGGTCGACATCGACTGGCTCTCGCGAAATGAACTTGTCCGACGCAGCTTCCTGCACGCGATCGACGCTCACAAACTCCGATGAGCGAACATCTTCAGAGAAGCATGAAGAATCTGAATGATCCCGCGCAGAATCGCGTCCCAACCCTTGGAACAAACCCGAATGGGGGAACTCAGAAAATGCGTCAAATCGTTTTGGTTTAGACGGTACTCTCCGATACAAAAGATCGGAAGTTTTCTCTTCATCGCCCCCTGAAGACATCCAGGAGCCTCTCCGAAATGCAGATCAAGCGTGCGATCGTATCGCTGGCTCTTCTTTGCGTCGTTACCACGTCCTCCCAGATTCTGGGCGCAGAAGGTTGGCTTACGAACTGGGAAGAAGCGAAGAAGACCGCCGCGAAGGAGAAGAAGGACATCCTGATCGACTTCACGGGCTCGGACTGGTGTGGTTGGTGCATCAAGCTCAAGAACGAGGTCTTCACCAAGGACCAGTTCAAGAAGGAAGCGCCGAAGGACTTCGTCCTCCTCGAGCTCGACTTCCCGCGCTCGAAGCCGCAAGCCCCTGAGCTCAAGAAGCAGAACGCCTCACTGCGCGACCGCTTCGGCATCCAGGGCTACCCGACGATCATGCTCGTCGACGCCCACCGCCGGCCCAAAGCGCGCCCCC
>CAYZGY010000212.1:0-568 GCA_964478085.1 uncultured Planctomycetia bacterium | reverse complement strand
ACCTGCCCGGTGGTCCGAAGAACTACCTCTCGCCCCTCACGGAGCTCCGCGGAGCGAAGACCGCTCGCGACAAAGCGTTCGCAGCTGCCGAGAAGGAGACCGACGGAGCGAAGCGGGCGAAGCAGCTCGACGATGCTCTCACTCAGCTGCAGCGCCAGAAGGTGAGCCTCGTCGGCTACGAGGACGTCATGCAGAAGATCATCGATCTCGACAAGGACAACAAGGCGGGTCTCCGCGCCAAGTATTTCGTCATCGTCGAGCTCGGCAAGGCCGACCAGCTCATCAAGGCAGGAAAGTTCGCCGAGGCTGCGAAGGCGCTCGACAACTTCGTCGCGAGTGACATCGTCGACAAGGAGGGCAAGCAGCGCGGCACGTTCCTCAAGGCACAGGCATACTTCCGAAAGGGCGACGTCCCGGGTTGCATCTCCGTCCTCGAAGAGGCGCGCAAGATCGATCCGAATTCGCCGGTCGGTCGGCAGATCCCGAGCATCATCAAGCAGCTAAAGGCCCAGTCCAAGTAAAGGGGGCTTTCGGGAAGCCCCCTGGCGGGCGAGCGCCGCGCGCGCGC
>CAYZGY010000211.1:0-10692 GCA_964478085.1 uncultured Planctomycetia bacterium | reverse complement strand
ACGACCAAGAGCCGGAGCAGCGCCGAGAGCTGCTCGACTCGCTGGCGAAGAACGATAACCTCACGCTCGAGGTCGTACGCACTCGCCTCGAAGACGTCCGCCGTGACCACGTCCGACGGAACCGACTTGAGCCAACCGCGCGCCGTGGAACGTGGAACTCCGTTTCGAATCGCGTGATCGACATCGCCGGTCTCGTGAACGAGCTCCCGGAGACGATGGTCGTACCTTTGTTGACCTCGTGTCGTCGCGGCCATGCCACGATGGTGGCCGCGGAAGCCGATTCAATCCATCCGTAGATCCAACCACCCTGAAAACTCTGACCGGGCGACCGACCGGTCCGGAGCGCGAGAACTCGCGCGAAAGAATCCAGAAGGTCGTGACGGACAGCACAGCGCTTTCTCAGAGGGAAGCGAAGCGAACATCGTTCACTCCGCGAGCTGGTGCGGGGTCTACGACGTCGAGACCTTGAAGAAGATCGGCGGCCTGTATTCCGGCGCGCGGATCGGCTTCGACAACCTGCTCGTATGCGTGTTGACGATGCTCGGTCGCATCGCGTACGTCGACCAGCCCCTCTATCATCGACAAGCTCGCGAAGGATCACTCTCGCGTTGCGAACAGACCGGACTTCGATCAGCTCGACGCCGCTCCGTCCAGCGAGAGGACAACCCAATACACGACATACTACATAATATATTTTAATATTAATACCTAATATACTTAACCGACCACTGCGAGCTCGAGGAGCTCGTTCGATTCATCTCGGACGAATGCCAAGCGAGGGTATCTCCCGAGGAGTCATCTTGTTTGGCTCGTGAGTCCGAACGGCTCCGCGAATGGCTCCAGAACCTCTTGGCATACGAGTCGTAGGTTTCGATTCAGGAGATCCCGGTGGACTCTCCGAGCCCTCCAGATCCAGATGCTCCTGGCTCGCGATGCAGAGCCTGGGTAGAGTCGAGTGCCGTGGGCCTGTCGCGGCCGGATCCTAACATGGAACCCGGACTCGGATTGAGGGGGCTGGTCAGTCACGCTCAACCGCAACTTCGACTCCAATCGCGACATCACTCTCAGCGCGATCGAAGATATCGAGATCCGCGTCAAGCTGTTCTCTCACTCGCTCGACTCTGCGCGAACGCTCTGCACGAACAGATGGAGCCGCGAGCCTCGAGCCTCGAGCCGCGAGCCTCCCGCCGCGCGAGCTTCGAGACCGTGCCCACCTCCGCGCGGTCTGCGCGCGAGCGATGCGGCGAATCCTCGTCGATCACGCCCGCAAGCGAAACACCGACAAGCGGCAGGGAGATCGAGTCCGAGTCACACTCCGCGAAGGCACGGGGCCGAGCAACTGGTATCGGGCCGTCTCCACGACGGGCTCGTCAAGGTCTGGGATCTGTCCAGCGGCGAAGAGATCGCGGCGATGGCAGGACACCGAGGCGAGATCCACGCCGTCGCATTCAGCCCCGTTGGAAAGAGAATCGCCTCCGTCGGACGCGATCGTCTCGTACGTCTCTGTGACGCCGAGGCGCTCGAGCGATAGTCGCTGCGTCGTTCTTCAACGCTTCGCGCTCTCGTCGAGCAAACCGCGGATGATCTCGAGCGCCTTCGCCTCGTAGATCTTCTGCCACTCCGGTGCGAGCAAGCAGTCGCTGTCCTCTTGGGCACCGCCGCGGTTGCGAAGCTGCTCGGCGGTCGGGGCGTAGTAGACGTAGCCGTTCGTGCAGCCCGCAACGAAGGTCAGCTCGTGCGGCGAGGCCTTCTTGATGTTGAGTCCGATCTCGACGCAGAGCTCGCCTGGAAACGTTGTCAGAACGAAGTCACCGACGCGCAGCCCAGAGAGCTCGATGTCGATCGTCTTACGCCCCGCGTCGTGGCCGCGGCTCTGGTGCTTCTCGAGAAGGCGTAGGTTCGTCTGGAGGCGCGTGATCTTCTCCATCGTCCGGATATTGCGGACGTACGCTGCGAGGTGTGCACGGTTCTGCTCGTCGAGACGCTCGAGGTGCTTCGTGCCTCGTTGGCGTTCTCGGAGATAGCGGTACGAGCTTCCCGACGGGAACTCGGGCGATACGCCGTACTTCGCGGCGAGCGGCAAAAACGTGTCGAGGTTCAGGAATGTCCCCCGGAGTGACGCGACAAGATCGTCACGCTCCTTCTTCATCTCGGCTATGCGTTTCGCGAGATTCGCTCGTGGCAGCTGAATCACTTCACGGATGATCGCAAACTCGTCAACGCGACGAGACTCGATCTCGCGTGCGGCGCGGAGCGTACTCAAGCCCAGACGCATGCCGAGCGGCTCCGCATCGCGAACCTGATGAACGTCTTTGTATCCGACAGGATTGATGTCGCCACCGGCACCCTGCACGAAGAGCGCGACGCTGCCCTCTCCGAGGTTTTCCTCGATGACCCGAGACGCGTGCCCGGAAAGATCGGCCGTGTTGCCACCGCCCGCGGCGCCCTGGATCGGATGGACCGCAAAGTTGTAGAGCACGCCGAGCGGACGACCGTCGAGGCGGTCGATGCGGAGCACGCCGATCTCGGGATCTACCGGTCCGGACTTCGTAACTTCGTCGTTCGGCGGCAGCGAGTAGGCATGGCGAACGTCGACGATACGACCACTCTTGAGGACGAGGCGGCGATTCTCCTGCACTCGGTCCTCGTGACCCGTTCCCGCACCGACGCGAACGGGCTCGAGTTTCTTGACGGCGTCACGAACCGCCAGAACCGTTCGCGCCGCGACGTCGCGGACGACGGAACCGTGGCAGTGACTCGCGTTGACGATCACGTGCTCGGGCCGAATCTCGAGCGTCTTCTCGAGCTGCGAGCGAACCGTCGGAAGGTAATCATTGCCGATCGGGCCGATCTCCCCGATCGCGACCGCGTCGACCGTCACGAACGCGAGCGTCTTCGACGCGTCCCGCAGAACGAGGACGCGCGCGAAGAGTCGATCGTTCGCCGCGCCTTTCGTATCGTCGGTGATGTCGACCTTGGCGACACCGGCGCGAAGCTCGCCGGCGCTTGCCGTCGGCGAGCCGAGATGCATGGCGACGCAGAAGAAAACCGCGATCGCGCGAACAGGAGTGCTGATCATCGAAGATCCTTGATTCATGGAATGTCAGGGACGGTCACAGCGAAGAGCGTCGGGCGTCGGGTCTGATCCGTTCTCGGGGAACGGCTCGGGCGGATTCGGCCCGCCGAGAAAGAGGGGACTCAGCGTGAATACCGGGTCGGAGAGGTTGAGCTCGCCGTCGTCGTTCGTGTCCGCCGCGTCCTCACACGAGAGCTCTTCACCCGTGATGAACAAGGCCGTCAAGGTAGCGACCGCGTCGGTGAGCTCGAGAGCATCGTTGCCGTCCGTGTCGCCACGAAGGAACTCGCTATCCCCCAAGGCGATGCGAACCCATCCCGCCTCGACGCTTACCGCCGGGATATCGCCACGCCTGGGTCGATGGTCGAGAACGGGATAGCCCGCACACTCCGAGACGATCGGGCTGACGAAACCACCGGGCGTCCACTCGACGGTGACGCCGGCGATCGACACATTGCCGGGCTCCGCGTCCTTCCGAATGCGGAAGACCGCCGAACCGACCACATACTCGCGATTCGCCTCCCATGGAATCGCTTCGAGCACCGTCGGATCGTGCGCGAAGTCGTGGAGACTCAAGAGATCGACGATGAGAGTCCCGTCCGGAACGGTCGCTGCTGCGTGAGTCTCACCTGGGTGACGCGCCGTGTTGTGGAGGACGTTGTAGAACGGAAAGCCGACGAAGCACGGCGTGTCCGGATCCTCGTCGGGCTCGCAGAAGACGTTGAAGTCCGCTCCGTGCTCCACGTCGAGGAGAAACGTGCCCGTCTCGCCGAAAGGATCGATGCGCTCGAACTCGAAGCCCACGAGCTCGATCCTCTCGCTCTCGAACCCGACGACCATGCGAAGCTGCTGCAGATCGGTGCCGGACGTCACCTCGATCGGCACGGTGACGACCTCTCCAGGAGAACCGGCGCTCGAGCCGATGCGGTAGCGAATGTCGGCGAGCTCCGGAGGGACTGGGGACTCGAGCGGAGGAGGCTCGTCGTCGCCTTCGACGATGATGATCGAGTCGTGAAAAATCGTCGGCTCGTAGCGCCAAAAGGGTCCGTCTCGCGTCTCGCAGCTCGCGTAGTGCACGGTCTTGCCGTAGAAGGAGTAGAGCGCCTCGTCCCAGGCGTGCACCCAACGATCCATCCGAAACAGCAAGGGAAACTCGCTGCCACGAGCGTCCTCTCGAATGCGCAATCGAATCTTCGCGACGTCGAGCCACTCCCCCATCGGCGAGATGTAGCGCAGGCTCGGTTGCCGGCAGAGCTCGTCGTGCGGTCGGCAGCGATCGCTGAAGTACGGGTCGCGCTGCGGAATCGCCCCGCCGATGCGATATTGGATGTTCATCCAGCCATCGTGCTCGAACGGGGGCACCGGGAGCGTCGAGAACGAGACGTGGAAGTCATTCACCTCGGCACGTCCCGTCGCGAGGTCTCGAAGGAGGGGGTCGAATCCCGCGACCTCGATCGCGGCCGCGTCGAACTCGAAACGGATTGGCAGATGATTCACCGGGCGGTTCAGCTTCGCCTGGACGGTCAACTCGATCTCGTCTCGCCGCCGAGTGATGGTCGACTCCTCGAAAAAGCGCATCTCGACGCCCCCGCCGATGCGTCGCTCGTCGACGTTCACGAACTCGATCGGCGGAAACGGGAGGTCGTAGCCGTCCCCCACCTCGTCGAGAAGCTCGATCGTCCCGGGGACGACCGTCGGACGGATGACTTCGCCGGAGGTCGTCAACGCTTCGCTCACCTCGAGGATCTCGATGAGGTACTCACCCGCGGGCGTACCGAGCGGCACCTCGATCGGAAGGAGCAGCTCGGTCGTCGCTCCGGCAGGAATCTCGAGCACCGACGAACGGAACGAGAAGTTCGAGTGATAGACCAGATCGCCCCTTGTGATCACCCAGTACCGCGGTTTCGTCAGAAGCGATCCAGCCCCGGCGCCATCGCTGCGGGGGCTCGGTGGACGGAGCCTGAGACCCGGAGAGCGAAGGATCAGCGTGACGAACTCGAGCTCGACCGAGGTCGTCAGCTCCACCTCGAGCGTCAGCGACGACGCGCCGCCCTCGTACTCGAGCGGCAGGACCGAGAGCTGGACACGATCCGAAGGCTCGGGCGCGGGCGCCTCCGCCTTCCCAGGCGTCGGCCACGTCTCGAAAAATTGCGGCGGCGCACCCGGTGTCACTCGGCGCAAGGCCTCGAGGAAGAGCAGCTTGTAGGCTCGCTCCGCGAAGAACGTGCACGGAACGTGCTCCTCCCAGTCGACTGTACCCGGGGGCGATTCGATGTCTTCGTGCTCGAAGAAGAGGTGAGCATCGCTGAACGAGACTCGCCCATCTCCGTTGATGTCGCCGAGTTCGGCTAAGCTCGACGGACCAAGGCTGAATACGAGGACCGAAAGAATGAGGCGCCTGACCCAGATCGACGGGATCATCTCACGTACATCCTCGAATTGGCCTCCTCGAATTGGCCTCCTCGCGCGAAGCCGTTCGAACGAAACGTTCCAGGGACTCTCGATCGCCACGATGGTATTCTCATCGTCGATTCGCTGTCCACTTCCGAAGCCTGCGCCGCTGCGCGAAATCCACGGGTCTGTATCTCCAAGGCATCGGGTCTCCCCGCTCCTCGCAGGACTTCTGCTCGCGTGCTCGTTCTCAGTCCTCCGCGAGTCGAACGCCGACACTCCGATAGAGCCCGAGCTGCGGCTCCATCTCGACGCGAACGACGTCGACGCCAGCGAGTCCTACGACGTCGAGTCGAGCGCGTCTTGTCGGATCAGACCTTCTGTCGTCAATACGCGCCAGAACTCGGGATCGACCCGCGTCTCGGCCAAGCGTGCGTTGCGCGAGACCTTTTCCGGTCGACTCGTGTTGAGCGCGATCGCGACGACACCCGCCGACGATATTCCGAACGCGACGCAGGCTTCGGCGGGTGAGACGTCGAACTTCTCGCAAACGCGCCAGAAGCGATCGCGCCAATCGATCAGCTTCGAGCCCTGGGCCGTCTTCGGATCGACAGGCCGGTAGTTGAAGAACTCACCACCGGTCAGGAAGCCCCCGTGAAAGACAGCCGAATTGATCACGGCGATGTCGCGACGTCGAAGCGACTCGATGAACTCGATGACCTCCGATTCGTGGTGGTAGATCGTGAAGCTCGTCGCGAGCATCACCCAGTCGAGCTCACAGGCATCCACGAGACGCTCGATGACGCGCCAGTCCTTCGAGCCGACACCGATCGCTCGCGCCTTGCCGGAAGCGCGCAGCTCGCCGAGGGCACGGTAGGCTCCGAGCACGTCGGCCCAACGCGCTTCCTCGTCAGCGGTGCCGTCCGACGCAGCCAGGTATTCGTCGGGATCGTGGACCGAGAGGAGATCGGCGTCGTAGTCGCCGAGGAGCTGATTCCCTTCGTCCCAGCACCGCAGGACTCCGTCGTAGCTGATGTCCTGAACAGCGTCGTGCTCGAGACCGCACCAAACGCCGGGCTCGAAGGTCGGCTCGTCGCCTTCGAGGGGTACGCGCCGCCAGCCGAGCTTGTTGCTGATGATGACTCGCTCGCGCGGCACGTCGAAGTGCGAGAGCGCGCGGCCGAGCGACTCGAGCGCGAGACCCGCACCGTACTTTCCTGCGGAATCTAGCGCGACCGTGCCCGGCACGTGCTCGAGCATCTCTCCGACGATCGCGAGCTTCGTCGCGTCATCGACGAGACTGTAGAGGTTTCCGAGACTGCTCGTTCCGAAGACGATGCGCGGAATCTCGACTCCGGTGGATCCGATCGCCGAGGTCACGAGACCTGAGCCCCGATGGTCAGGAGAACATTCGCGAAGGTCTGGGTATCCGCCGTCTGAATCGTCAGGACGTGATCGTCGGTCGTGACGGAATCGTAGAAGGCCCACTTCTCGATCGGCTCGAGCTCGAGGTCGATCCCGGCCTCGTCGATCGTACGCCGGTAGTCGGCCCAGACGGGCGGGTCCGCGCTGAGCGCGTAGGGTCCCTCCGTCTGGTACATCATCGTGTGGATCGCCTCGACCGGAATCGCCGAAAGCACGGCGCGAAGCACGACGTCACAGGTGACGACGCCCGGCGAGAGATTGAGATGGACCACCTCGGCGTTCGGCCCGCGCTTCGTCGACGCGGGATAGTGACCGTCGGCGATCAACACCTTGCCGTGGTGGCCGGCGGCGCCGAGCACTCGGAGAATCGTCGGGTGAATCAGTTGCTGTTTGAGCATGCGTTCTCGTCAATCGGGCGGTTCGTAGACGAAGGCACAGGATACCACCGAATCAAGTTCTGACGAGAGTTCACGAAAGCACCCGCGAATTTCTGGCGAACCGGACGCAAAGCCCCACAATTCCTCCAGCCGCGCCCGCCACTCGATTCTCTCACGCTCTCGTCCCCCATCATTGCCCAGAGAAGAGGAGTGGAAGAAATGCGCCCATCGAAGCGTATCGTTCTCGGGTTCTGTGCTGTCGTCGCCATCAGTTCCGTGTCGAGATCCGTGCACTCTGGCGACGACGACGTCTACGCCGCTGTCGATCGCGGAGTGACGTTCCTGCTCGCCGAGATCGAGAAGGAGAACCCGCCCGTCTGGACGACCGATGCTCGCAATCGGTCCCTCGGACAGATGGCCCTCGAGACCTACGCGCTCATCGTCGCGGGCCTTCCGGTCGATCATCCGACGATTCGCGGCAACCTCGCGCGACTCGGCGGCAACATGAAGAGCTCGCGGTACACGTACGGCCTCGCATGCTACGTCTTCGCGCTCGACGCGGTCATCACGCAGCTCGAGACCGACGCGCTCGTCCTGGCGCCGCGGAAGCGCCGTGAGAAGATCTCGAAGGAGAAACGAATCGGCCGCGCGTATCGCGCCCCCCTCGCACGGGCCGTCGCTCAGCTCGTCTCGCTTCAGCGCGAGGCGGGGGGCTGGGGATACGGACCGAGACGTGCGCCCGAGTTCGACAACTCGAACTCGCAGTTCGCGGTCCTCGCGCTCGGCGTCGGTGCGAAGCGCGGCGTGCCCATCGATCGACGTGTCTGGCTTCGCATCCTCGATCTCTACGTGAAGGGACAGCAACGATCGGGTCGCGTCGTCAAGGAACGCACACGACTTCGCGGAGCGTCGACTCGCGCGACAAGTGTCGACATCGAGGTTCGCTCCCGCGGCTGGGACTACCGCAATCGCGGGCGCGCGAACTGGAGCATGACGAACGCCGCACTCTCCTCGCTCATTCTCGTCGAGCAGAATGTCGGTCGGTCGCTCGACACCGAGCAGCGTCGAGCACTCGACGTGGCGATCCGCGACGGCTACGGTTGGCTGACGACCCGTTGGAATCCCCTGCGAAGCCACTACGCCGCGTACAGTCTCGAGAAGGTCGGAGATCTCGGCGGCGTCGAGCTCTTCGGAAAGCACGACTGGTACCAGGAGCTCTCGGAGGGGCTCGTCGCATCGCAGTCGAAAGACGGCAGCTGGTCGGGAGGTACGGCGCTCGGGGAGAACGTCCGTGTCGCGACGTCCTTCGCGCTGCTGATCCTCAATCGCGCCTCGTCGAGCCTGACGCGCAACGCGGGAGCCGACGTCGTTCTCTCGGGACGCAAGGCCTCGGCGAGCGATCGCAGCTGGGTCTACGTCGAGAAGATCGACACGTCCGTCCATCTGCCCACACTCCTTCGGCAGATCCGTCTGAGACCTCGACCCGAAGTCGTCAAGCTCCTCGAGAGACTCGTCGAGAGCTATCCACGAGACTGGCGCGGCGAGCTCGTGCCGAGCTTGACCGCCCTCCACACAGCGACTCGGCACTCGAAGATCCGTCGAGCGATCTCGGGCTGTCTCGCGAAGATCGCAGGACGACGCCATCAAGAGGTGTCGTCGTACGACGCGTGGCATGCCCGCTGGAAACGCGCCGTCGAGATCGGGAAGAGCGCGTCCCGAGAGTCGGTCGCCGATCTGGTGGCTCTCTACCGTGACGCACGGAAGAGTCAGCCGCTCAAAGAGCGCGTGATCTGGGCGATGCAGCGCTGCCGAGCACGAAGCGCCCTGCCGCTCCTCCTCGACGATCTCGACGCCTCGAGCGAAGGCGTTCGAGGGATCGCCTATCGCGCGCTTCGTTCGTTCTTCATCGAGTCTCCACCCGCCTTCGATCCGTCGGCGAGAAAACCGACGCGCAAGAAGCAAGCGAGCGAAGTGCGCCGCTGGTGCGAGAAGCGCCTCACGAAATGAACGAGACCACCTTCACTCGCAGGCCGCGAACGACTCACATCCGATCGAAGGCGCCTCCGACGGGCTCGGGCCACAGTCCGGGAACGGTGCCTTCGGCGGCGAACCTCCCGTGAACAGCCAATTGAAGACGAAAACACCGTCCGTGAGCTCGATGTTGCCGTTGTTGCTCGCGTCGGCCGCGTCGAGACATCTCGGCTCGACGGAGCCGAGAAAGAGGAAGTTCAGGATCTGAATGCCGTCCGTGAGACTGATGTCGTTCGACTGGTCGACGTCGCCACGCACGAAGCGAGGGCCGTCTTGATGAGGGCCGACGACGACCTCGACGCCGGCACAACGATAGTCCTTCGCATTCGTCGAGCACGCGTCTCCATCGCTGACCTCGACGTCGATCGTCCACGTGCCGTCCGTGAGCTCGAAGGTCGTTCGGTTCTCTTCGCTCGGCCCGAAGCTGTGCTGCGCGCCGCCCTGCTCCGTCGCCGTGATCGTGTAAAGGACGGCGTCGCCCGAGTCGTCGTCCGCGAGCACGGTGACCAGGAACTCGCCGGCGAGATCGCCCGGGGGACCATCGACGACGATCTCCTCGCAGTGCGTGTCGCCCGGATCGGCGTTCGCGCAGGCCGATTCGCCGAAGACCTCGACCTCGCCGAGTGACAGGATGCTCTGATCATCGACACCACCAATCGCGTCACCCGCGATACCCGAGTTGTCGGGATCGCCGATGCGAAGGACCCGCACGTAACGCGCCGTGACTCGCTCGCCCGCGAGTGCCTCGACGTCGATCGTCAGCGTATCGGGCCCACCGGGGTGCACGTTGCCTCCGAGAACATTCTCGGGATTGAGAATCTCGCTCTCGAAGAGGGCCGAGTCCCAGACCGCCTCGATCTCGTCGAGCGGCACGTCGTTCACACGATCGTCGATCGCCTCGTCCTCGGTGAACGGAACGTCGTGCAGAGAGACGACGATGTCACGCAAGCGCGACTGACAGCATCCGTCGCCGCGATTGTGAAGCACCACCGATCCGATCTCGCGGGGCTCGAGCAGATCGACCTCCCAGATCGGATTGCGGTCGAGTGCCAAAGTCGCGGTGAAGTTCCCGTAGAGCCCATCGATCGCGCGGTGGGCGATGAAGTTCTGGTTGTAATCCGTCGACTGCGACGCGACGCCTTCGAGCGCGAGGTTGCCCGTCGTGTTCTCGATCTCGACGACGACCTCTTCGCAGTCCGCGTCGTCGGCCTCGTCATCGCAGAGGGCGTTGTCGTCGACCTCGGCACGGATCGTCCAAGTGCCGATTCCGAGGAGAAGCTGGGCCGTGTTCGAGGCGCTCGGCCCGACGACGATCTCACCGCGCAGCGGGTGAGACGCGATGATCGTGTAGCTGAGCGCGTCGCCCGAATCGTCGATAGCCGTCACGGTCAC
>CAYZGY010000210.1:0-10692 GCA_964478085.1 uncultured Planctomycetia bacterium | reverse complement strand
GCTCCTCGAGTCATGGGTTTGCTCCGCGCGCCGGCACCGAGTGGATCGCGCGTGGTGGCGGTAGTGGGTTGCGTCGCAGAAAGCCGGCGAATCGCTCCCACGTAAACGACCGACGCTGGGAGCGCCGGTTGGAGCATTGGCGAGTTTCAGCGACGAAGAGCTCGGGCGAATCGGCCGCTTGGACGCCGAATCGACTTCTTCAACAGGCTGCCAGGAGACGGCTGGAGAACCCGAGCCCTTCGCGACGACCCACGTCGCCCCCGAAGAAGAACCCGCTGAGGGTCAGAGTCCCGACCGGGTCACGCCGCGGCCAAGAAAGTGAGAGTTTTTCTTGGCCGCTGACCGGCGGTGCTCTTGTCCGGATACTCGACCGTGAAGTGCATGGTTCGCTCGTCGGGGTACCACCGTCCGGTGAGGATTCCCTGCCTGGATCCACTCATCATCACGCCGGGATACGTTCTCGTCGTCGGATCGAACGTCATCAAGATGTGAGTCTCCGGCTGCCCCGTCGCCTCGAATCTCAGGAATTTGCCGCCCTCCGACCAGGTCCGCTTCTCCACGGACTCGAACTCGGAAACCCCTTGGCCAGACGGCTTGGCCGTCCCCTCGATGTCCCAGGTACCGATGAAATGAGCGAGCGCCTGCCACTCGGGAGAACGCTCGGGCGCGTCCTGGGCACTCAGAGACAGCGAGCACAGAGAGACAGACAGTACCACGAGCGGGAATACGAACAGACGCATGTCAAATCTCCAGGAGATGCGTGCGGAATGCACGCGAAGACTTCTTAGCGTCGCGAGCGATTCGCGTCTCTGTCGGAGTTTTCTCCCTGCTTTTCGACAAACTCGATCTCGCCGGAATCTCGATGGCCACGGAGGGATCGACGACTATGATGCTCACTGACTTCATCGGTTCGAGAACCGCCCTATGAAATCGATCGCCCTCATCACGTCCGTCCTTCTCTTCGTCGAGATCGGCCTTGCACAAGAGCGAACGCCGACCGTAGAGACGCTGACGGAGAGTCTCTAGAAAAAGACCCAGACGCGCAACGCGAAGTATCTGGTCTTCGCCCCGAAAGAGAAACCGAAGACGGCTCCCCCGCTCGTCATCTACCTCCACGGCGCCGGCGGAAAAGGCGACGACCTTCAGAAAGTTCGAAACCAGACCCTGGCTCTCGTCCGAGGGATTCAGAAGTTCGCGAAGACTCCGAGCATCGTCGTAGCGCCTCAATGCTGCGCGAAACCGACGAAGGGAGCCGGTTGGATTCCCGAAGACCTCGACCTGCTCCTCTCCCATCTCAAGGCGACTCTCGAAATCGACGAGGCGAGGATCTACCTGACGGGAAACAGCATGGGAGGCTACGGCGCCTGGGCCTGGGGCGGCCACAGCCCTCAGCACTTCGCGGCCATCGCGCCGATCTCAGGGGGCCTCGGGCGAGGTGGCCCCAAGGACGTCACGAAGAACCTCGACGCGTGGGCAGCGAACTTGGCAAAGGTCCCTGTCTACGCGTTCGTCGGCGAGAAGGACCGAGTCGTTCCAGCGGAGCGATCGAAACGCATGATCGAGGCGATTCGCAAGACGGGTGGCAAGCATGCGAAGATCAAGATCTACCCCGACGAGAGACACAACGCGCGAAGGCTCGTCTACTCGACTGCCGAGTACTACGAGTGGATGTTCGCGCAGAAGAAGAAATCGAAAAACGGCCCCAAGAGCAAGAAGTAGAGGTGTTGCCTGACGAGTCGACTGGACACCTTGCTTCGAGAGGTTCGCGACTGCCGCCTCTGCGAAGCCCGACGCGCGGATCGAATCCGGCCCACATCTCGTCGAGATTTTGCGGCGCTCGGCCGCCCTTCAGACCAGGGAGAGTGTCCGCTTCCGCAGCGATCAGCGAAAAGGTGAGGCAGACGCAGCAGAACGACGACAAGAGAACCGTCCCTCGCACGACCTTCCAGTTCAAGAGCTTCTCGCCCGAACCGCGAGCATCTTCTCGAGAGTCGCCAAGAGCTCGCCTTGGCTGAACGGCTTGCACAAGACCGCCTGAAGGCCCTCACATCGGAGCGACGCCAATGCGGCCGGCAAGGTGCTCGGAGAGATCTCCGACGCGGTCTACATACTGAGCTACCGCTTCCTCGGCGGCGATCCCCCACCGGCACCGTTCCCCTCGTGTCGACTTTCGATCGAGCCCGGCGACGTCGCGCTGGGTTGCGAGGAGGTACCACCCTCGTGCTACTGTGCTCTTGACTCAGAGCCGAAAACCCGCTCCCCTCAACTCGACCTAAAAACTCGAACGACGCGGCGGTCCGGCTCCTCGGGGTCGACGCTGCGTTCGAGTCACGCGGCGGGTCGCCGGGTCCTGACCTCATCTCGGCAGCCGTCGACCATCGACATCGAACCTACATACGCCATGAACGGACCCTCCGTCACCGCGGCCATCTTGCTCTCTTGCTCCATCTTGCCGATCGCATGCGCGGCCCCGGAGCCACTCACCGACGAAGGTCGCATGGCAGCGCTGGTCCGTTTCGCCGACACCGTTCTCGAGCACGGTCGCGACACCTACGGCGAGAAGCACACGCCGCTCTTCATCGACTACATCGATGTCAGCACGCTGAAGGCGCCCGAGAAGATGTACATCACGCGCCTCGGCGGGCCGGGCCCGAGATCGAAACAGCCGTACCAGCCCGTCGTCATGTCGAACCTCGCCCACCAAGGAAACCTGAGCCGTTTCCTCGTCGGGCTGAGCAACCTCACGGACGACTCGAGGTACAAGGACGCCTACAAGAATTGCCTCCGCTACTACTTCGAGCACTACGCGGTGCCGAACGGCCTCCTGCACATGGGGCACCACCGCTGGGTCAACGTGAAGACCGATCACTACGACGGCGACGATTGGCCCTCCGGCAAGAGTGGTCACGAGCTGAAGCGTGACTACCCCTACTACCCGATCTACTGGGAAGCCGACCCCGTCGAGACGCGCAGAATGTTGACGGCTCACTGGACCTCGCACATCCAAGATTGGAGCTTCATGAACTTCACACGTCACGGAAGCTACGTGAAGGAGCTCAACGAGAAGGCCGCGTGGAGCCAGCCGGTCACCGAACCGGTCAAGGGCATCGTCCCGGGCAACCTGACCTTTTTCGACTCGGGATCGGACATCATCTGGGCCGGAGCGCAGCTAGGGCTTCTCAATGGCGACGATCGCCCGCTCTTCTGGACGCAACGTCTCTACGCGCGCTACGCCGAGAGCGCTCATCCCGATACCGGCCTCCCGCCTTGGCACCACACCTCGATGCGCGACTTCGGCACGAAGGACTACCCCGTGCCCGAGTACGCGCTGATCTCACGCGGGACGCGCGGCCTCCTCGGTAACGGAGGTATCGCGATGCTGCGCATCGGCGAGGACCTCGGCGAGAAGGGCAAGTACTACCGGGAGACCATGCTGAGTCACCTCAAAGCGTATGCGAAGTGGCTCTACATCCCGGAGAAGAACCTCCTGCGCAACTTCCTGATCGACGGCACCGACCTCGCAGAGCGCGAGAAGAAGAAGCGAGCCGAGACAGGAGAGACAGGACCGAATCCTTGGCAGCCGTGGGAACCGGACCCGACGACCATCACGGCTTACGCGATCTGCTATCGGCAAAGTCGCGACGCCGATATCTGGGCGACACTGCGCGCGATGTGCCGCGGCAACGACCTCGGCGACATCGGTGAGATCGGAGGACGCGAGCCGAAGCTCCACATGGAGACGACACAGACGAACACGCGTCACCTCTTCACGTTGATCGAGATTTACCGCGCGACCGACAACCCAGCCTATCTCGAGCTCTGTCGCAGGATCGCGAACAACGCCGTGTCGAAGCACTTCCGCCCCGATCAAGGCCTCTTCACTCCGACGGAGCTCCACCGCACGGCGAACCTCTGCTCGGTCGAGCCCCTCGCGCTCTTGACGCTCGAAGCCGCCCTGCGAGGAAAGCTCAGTCAGGTGCCGACGTACGCGGGGAGCAACGAGGCCGAGCAGAAGCCCTACATCCGACCGCTGAAGTTCCGCCCCTGGACGCCGAGCGTCTCGCATCTCCATTACCCCGATTGCGCCGAAGCGATGTGCGATGACCTCTATCCGGGCTCGTCGGGCGGCGGGGGTGCGCCCGTCATGTCGTGGGCGAACGTCCGCAAGCCGACCGACGAGGCGATCGCGAGCTTCCCGGACGTCCTCGACGGCCCTGCGACCATCACCGGACTCAACGATCATCCCGAAGCGCGCAACTCCCTGAGCGGAATGATCATCGATTCGCACCATAGCTACACGTTCGCCGGGAACCTGAACGGCACGGGCGACCTCGCGATCGACGTGTCGAAGGGTGAGCACCGTTGGGCGCCGGGCTCCCACTGGACGACGACGAACTGGTCACCGACCGAGACCTACGACCTCGTCCTCGACGTCGCGAAGGACGCCAAGTTCGCCTTCCATGGTCTCGTTCAGGAAGTGAATCACGCCCACCGTTGGGGCCGCGGTGCCGGGATCATCAAGAAAGGCGAAGGCGTCGCGGAGCTCACGGCGAACAACTCTCCTCTCTACCAGGCGAACCTGAGCAGCAATCGCTCTTACCGTGCCTCGACGGTCGTGAACGACGGCCTCTTGCTCGTGAACAACACGGAAGGGTCTGGCGTCAGCCCGCGATCGACCGTCGAGGTCAACCACGGAGGAACGCTCGGCGGGAACGGCGCGATCGGCGACGGAGGCACGTCGGCCGTCGTCGTCGTCAACGCTGGCGGGAAGATCGATCCGGGTGACGGGATCGGCACGCTGACTCTGCGAGACGGACTGATTCTCCGCGACGGCGCACGCTTGGAGTTCGAGGTCGGCGAGACGTCGGACCTTCTCAAGATCACCGGGGGCACGTTCCAAGGCTGCCAGCGAGGCGGCACCGTCATCACGATGCGCAACCGGGGCGGCATCGCGCGTGGGAAGAGTTTCGTCCTCATCGACTGGACCGGCGCGAGCTACGTCGATGTCGACGTGAGCGACTTTCGTCTCGACAAGAGCCAGGACTGGCAAGGCTCGTTTCACTTCGACGGAACGAAGCTGAAGTTCAACGTCTTCGCTCCGAGACTCACGCCCGAGACTCCGATCCCGATGCCCCCGAAGCCGACCGCCGCTCCGAAGAAGCCCCTTCCGGCCGAGCTCGTCATGCCCGTCTCACACTTCACGTGGAGCAACCCGAAAGGCGGCGACTGGACCGACAGCGCCAACTGGAACGACGGCAAGATCCCGAACACGAAAAACCCCGAGTGGGCGCAGTACCAGTTCGAGACTCCTCGAACGATCTCCGGCGTCGAGGTCTACTGGCTCGACAACGGCCGCGACCGCAAGATCCCCGAAAGCTGGCGCGTGCTCTACCACGACGGCGGCGAATGGAAAGCCGTCACCGCGACGGGCGAATACGGACTCGAGACGAACCGATTCAACGAGGTGCAGTTCGAGCCCGTCGAGACCGACCGCTTGCGCCTCGAGGTCATGCTCCAGCCGGGGATTTCGGCCGGCATCCAAGAGTGGCGAATCGTCTTAACAGCCCGTTGAAAAAGTCCGAAGCGCTTTTTCAACGGGCTGTTAACGCATCTCGACCCGAATCGTCTCGGCCGAGCCTCGCACGAGGAGGAAGCAGTCGTTCGCTCCCTTCTCGAGCGACGCCGTCCCGTTCGCGCCGATCGCTACGCGCTTGCCGTTGACCCAAAGCACGTTCGCGCTCGCCGCGCCGCTCGACCTCTCGACGACCAGCGTCGTCGCACGTTCGGCGTCGATCTGGAACCGCAAGAGGTGCGCTCCCTCCTTCTCGAGAAAGGGCAGCTCTGACTTCGGAAGCGAGCCGTCGACACGACTGAAGAACGGCTTCCAGCTCAGGGAATCAGCTCGCGCGACGAGCGCGTCGAGGTCCTTGCCTCCCGCGAGCGCCGCCGGGGTCGCGTCGAGCGCTTGCCAAGTGCGCACGAAACGCGCCGTCGGAAGAGTGTACGGACCCGGACGGCCGAGCTCCGAGAGAAAGCGCGTCAGGTCGACGAGCTCATCACGCCGCAGAGTTTGCGTCAGCCCTTGGGGCATGATCGACGTGTCGGCGGAGTTGACCGCGGCGACTCGCGACGCGGGAATCGAGATCAGCTGATCCTTCGCGTCACGCACCTGCACGGCATCCCCGCCGCGACGCACGATCGTGCCCGAGTGGATCGCTCCGGTCGTCTCGAGGACGACGACTGGCTCGTAGCCCTCCTTGATCTTCGCGCTCGGATCGAGCAGCGCTTCGAGGATGTGAACGACCTGCGAGCTGCCGCCGAGGCTGCTGAGGTCCGGTCCGACCTTCCCCCCGCCGCCGCCGATCGCGTGGCAGGTGCTGCAGCGCAGGTTGTCGCGACGATAGATGGCCTCGCCACGCGCCGAGTCGCCCTTCTCGCCGATATCGCGCAAGAGCGCCGCGAGCTCGTCCGGCGGCGGCATGGCGGTGATCGGCTTCAGGCCTCCGGCGCGCGTGAGCTCGTCGACCAGCGTCTTCATCTCGCGACCGGTCGAGAGCGCGATACGCACGCCGGCCGCAGCGACTTCGGACGAGAGCTTCGCGTTCTTGAGAGCCGTCGCCAGTTCCGCCTCGGCCCCCTGGTGACCGACGAACGCGTCGAAGAGAAGCTCGACGTCCTCGACCTTCTTCGCCGCGACGAGCAGACTCATCGTGACCGACGCCGCGATGCCCGCATCGACCTTGACGAGAGCCGCGGTCGCCGAAACGCGCGTAGCGGAAGATTCGCTCGATGCGACGGAGAGCTCGGTGAGCGCGTTGTTCCCACGATCTCCGAGGCTGCCCAGCGCGAGCGCCGCGGAATATCGCGTCGACAGGGTCTTCGCCGCATCCCGAACGATGCGCACGAGCTGGTCGCGCGCCTCCGAGACCTTCCAGTCACCGACGAGTCGTGCTGCGGACTCGAGCAGCCGCGCGTCGGAAGACGTGAGCGCCTCGGCGGCTCGCTTGGAATTCGGCGGAGCCGGTCGACCGCGTCGCGCGCCCGTGCTGAGGGCATCGAGGAGTCCAGCCGCGTCCGCGGCGTTCGATTTCGACTGCTCGATCGCCGTGTCGAGGACGAGCGCGAGCTCCTCGCGAGAGCCGAGCGACCCGATCAGCTCGAGCGCGTCGCGTCGCTCGGGTCCGGCGATCTTGCCCGTGCGCACGAGCTCGACGAGAGGACGCAACGAAGCCTTCTTGCCGACGGCGCTGAGAGCGAACGCGAGTCGGTCCGGCTTGCCGTCGAAGACCGGCTTGCCTTCTTCGAGCGCGGGCAGCCACGTCGACTCGAGCTCGCGAGCTGCGAGCCAGACCGCGTAGTCGAGCGAGCGGTCGAGAGGGCGATCGAGCGCAGCGAGAGCGAGTGCGGCGCCGCGTGAGCCACCGATCTCGCGCGCAGCCGTGACGGCGGCGAGCCGCACACGAGCGTTTTCGTCAACGACACCAGCCGCGAGCAGATCGTCGATGCCGGTCGCCTTCTCGCTCCAGTCCGAGACGACTGGATACGCGGCAGCGCGAACGCGGAAATCGCTCGCGGAAGCCACGCTCGCGAGGAGCTCGGAGTCGACGACTCGGAGACCTTGAAGCACCCAGAGCGCTTCCATCTGCATTCGCTCGAAGCGACGCCGATCTTCGTCGTCCGCGCCGTCGTTCGCCGCCGCAGCGCTGAGCCATTTCTGGATCGCGGGAACAGCTTCCTTCGAGCCACGCTCGCGCAGCACGCGCCGCGCCTGATCTCGCGTCCATCCCTCGGGCTCCTCGAGTGCCGCACAAAGCTCCGCCGCTGACGCGCCCGCGAGACGCGGCGGCTTCACCAAATCACGCCCCTTCGCCGTCAGGCGCCAGATGCGCCCGTGTCGGTGATCGCGAAGCGGGTGATGGAAGTCGACCTCACCGTGATCGATGATCGGACTGTACCAGTCGACGACGTAGATCGCGCCGTCCGGTCCCAGCTTCACGTCGACGGGCCGATACGCGCGGTGGGTCGACGCGAGCACGTCTCCGTGGAGCTTCGACGAGTAGCCACTGCCGTTGTCCGAGAGCTCGTAACGCACGACGCGGTTGGCGCGGAAGTCTCCGGTGACGAGGTTGCCGCGCCACGACTCGGGCAAGTGCCGACCCGAGAGCACGTCGAGTCCGCACTCTTTCGGCCGACCGGGATTCATCGTCTCGAGCGTGCGACGAACGCCCTTCGCCGTGCGGTACGCGCTGCCCGCGAAGGTGTGACCGGGTCCTCCTCCGCCGGCACCGTCCGTCGAGAACGATTGCCCGAAGCGATCGAAAGCGTGCCCCCAAGGATTGACGAGACCCCGACTGTGAACCTCGAGCTTCAGATTCTCGGGCCGCAGTCTCCAGGTGCCGGCGCCGGCGAGCTGGCGAACGCCCCACGGCGTCTCGACCCACGAGTTGATGTAGATCGACTGCGTTAAGTAGAGATCGCCACCCGGTCCCCAGCGAAGGCCGTGAATCATGTGGTGCACGTCGGCGTTGCCAAAACCCGTGAAGAGCACGTGCCGTCGATCGGCACGGTCGTCGCCGTCGGTGTCTTCGAGGAAGAGCAGATCGGTCGACTGCGTGACGTACGCACCGCCCTTTGCCGGAACGACCGATTGCGGAACGAGCAGGCCGTCGGCGAAGACCTTCGACGTATCGGCGCGACCGTCGCCGTCGAGGTCCTCGAGGATCACGATGCGATCGTCCGGCTCCTGCCCCGGGGCGAGGTGCGGATAGATCGTGCTCGTCGCTACCCAGGCGCGACCGCGCTCGTCCCAACTCAGATTGATCGGGCTCGTCACCATCGGCTCGGAAGCGAAGAGGTTGACCTCGAAGCCGTCAGCGACCTGAAAGCGCTTCAGCTCCGCCTCGACGTCCGGAGGCTGCGCGCCACCCGGCACCTCGTGATCCGGATAGTCACGCTCCTTGACGATCTCCCAGAAGCGTGAACGAGGACTGCGCAGACGAGCGATCTCCTCCTCACGCTCACGCACCATCGCGGCGAACTGTGCCTGCTCTCCTTCGTGGTGGCCGCGTTCGTGACGGCGGAAGAGGTAGATGTAGGCTTCGTTCTGCGGCCTCAGCAGGTAGAAGAAGAGTCGGTTCTTTCGCACGATCGCTCGACGCAAGTTCTCGGCTCGCTCGAGATCCGGTCCGCGTTCGATCTCGACCCCCTTCGCGAAGGCCTCCGCGCTCCCGCGCGCGATGCGGCGCCCCCCGATGTCGAGAGCGTAGCTCCCGCGCGGCAGTCCGCCCATCTTGATGACGCGTGGATAAGTTCGCGCGAGACTCGGCAAGCGCTCGTCGTGAACCTCGAAGCGAAGACCGAACTTCGACTCGCGAAACTTCTCGACGCGGCAGGAAGCCGAGCTCTCGACTCCGCCACGTCGGGACATCGCGAGCTCCCACGGCGCGCCCGGCAACCGGAGCGACTTCGCCACGATCATCGCGAGCGCGCGATAGCCGACCTCGTTGAGATGGATGCCGTTGTCCGAAAGCTCGACTCCTTCTTTCGCGGTCACCTTCTGGAGACCGAGAAGCTGACCGAAGACGTCGACGTAGAGATGCCCGCGTTCCTTTGCCGTCGACTCGAGATGCTTCGCGACTCGCGAGAGCCACTCGTTCTGCGGCGCAGGATCGGGCCAGCTCTTTCCTCGCGCGCTACGCGGCGGCGGCGAGAGCAGGACGACGCGAAGGCCGACCGGCTCGACCGCGTCGAGAAGACGACCGAGCCCCTTCTCGAATCGCTGGATCCCCGCCGCGCCGGCGAACGCCACGGTCGAACCGAAGCCGATGAAGAGGACGTCCGGCCGCGCTTCGGCAACCTGCTGGAGCATTCGTTGGAGTCCGTAGTCCCCCGCCGCGACGTCCGGCGGCTTCCAACCCGAGCGGCGATACTCTCCCGGACCGAAACCGATGCGGGCAGTCCCTGTCACGTCGTCGCCCGGCCAGCCGAGGTTCCGGAAGACGAGATCGCGGTCGGGATGGCGTCGGGTGATTTCCGTCTCGAGGTGACCGAAGTGCCCCGCCCGCTCGATAAACGTGTTGCCGAGAAACGCGATGCGCAGACGATCGTCGGGCTCCTCGACATCGACCGCGCGAGGTCGCGCGGGGTCGCGCGTCCCTTTCAAACCGGGAATTGTCAGCTTGTCCCAATTCGCTTTCGACTCGAGCTGGCCGAGGTCGAGCAGGGGCTCTTCGGAACGAGCGCTGAGGGTCGTGAACGTGAAAAGAACGATCGTCGCGAACGCAACACGAACTTCGTGGCGAAAGATGCGCATGAGAGACTCCAATCGGTGAATTCGACCGCAGGGGATGCGGAAGAGTAGAGATTACCCGAAGTGGCGAATCTTCCGAAGCAGCGTTCCGGGCGCCTCGCTTACGAGCGCGCCTCTTGTACGGTTGTGCTACCGATCAAATTCGCGTCTCGACCCCCGTCGAGTCGCCGAACTGCGCGCCCTCCAGGCCGACCTCTTGGAGAAGTCGCACGAAGAGGTTGTTGAGCGGCACGTCGCCGACGTCGATGTGTCGACCCGTCTGGAAGTTTCCGCCGGCATTTCCGGCGAGGATGATCGGCAGGTCGACGTGCGTATGAGCGTTGCCGTCGGAAAGACCGCTGCCCCAGACGACCATCGAGTTGTGGAGAAGAGTCTGACCGTCG
>CAYZGY010000209.1:0-10720 GCA_964478085.1 uncultured Planctomycetia bacterium | reverse complement strand
CGCTCAAGGACTACGCCGGGAGCGTTTTCTGCCTCTCGCACGATCGTACCTTCGTCAGCATGGTCGCTACGAACATCGTCGAGGTGAAGGACGGTGGCGTGACGCTCTACCCCGGCTCTTACGTGCAGTACGTCTACCGGGCCGAGCAGGAAGCCGAGGAGGCATCAAAGGAGACGGAAGAGTCATCGCCGTCGAAGGGCAGCAAGGGCAAGAGCTCCGACGAGAAAGGTGGCGGGTACCAGCGTCGCAAGGAGATCCGCTCGCAGCTCAATCGCCTCGAGTCGAAGAGCGACAAGCTCGAGAAGCAGATGGGCGAGTACGAGACGGAGAAGGAAGAGATCAACCAGTACTACCTCGACAACCCGACCGACTACTCTCAGGAGAAGCAGACGCGCATGGAAGAGCTGACGCGACTCCTCCAGGAGACCGAGGAGGAGTGGATGGGTGCGCTCGAGGAGATCGAAGGGCTCGAGGCGGAGCTGGCTGATCTCTGAGGGCTACGATAGAATCCCCGAGTGCACCATCCCGTGCACGTCGGTCAGGCGGAAGTCTCGACCACCGTATCGGTACGTCAGCGTCTCGTGGTCGAGTCCGAGGAGGTGGAGCAGCGTCGCGTGGAAGTCGTGGATGTGCATGTTTCCACGATCGTCGGTCGCGTAGTAGCCGAACTCGTCCGTCGAGCCGTAACGGAAGCCGCCTCGTACACCACCGCCCGCGAGCCACATCGTGAAGCCGTACGGATTGTGATCGCGACCGTCGGTGCCCTGCGCGGTCGGCGTGCGACCGAACTCGCCGCCCCAGACGACGAGCGTGTCTTGGAGTAACCCGCGGGCCTCGAGGTCGGTGAGGAGTCCGGCGATCGGGACGTCGACTTCGCGTGCGTTCTTGGTATGACCGCCGCGTAGATCACCGTGTTGATCCCACTGGACCTTCGTGTCGCTGTGCGTCACTTGGATGAATCGTACGCCGCGCTCGGCGAAGCGACGGGCGATGAGACACTGGCGTCCGAAATCTTCGGTGACCTTGTCGTCGAGACCGTAGAGTCGCCGCGTCGCGGACGACTCCTGCGTGAGGTCCTGAGCTTCCGGAACCGTGCGCTGCATGCGAAACGCGAGCTCGAAGGACTCGACGCGGGACTCGAGCTCACGCGCAGCGGCCGAGCTGCCGAGGTCGGCGAGGTGGTCGCGGTTGATCTCGCGGAGGAAGTCGAGCTGCTCGCGCTGCGCGCCTCGTTCGAGACGTGCGTTGCGCGCGAACTTGAGACGTGCCGACGTCGCCGACTGGCTGGCGACACCGAGCGGTGTGCCGTGGTACGTCGCGGGAAGGAACGCCGAGCTCCAGTTGTTGACGCCGCCGTGTGCGAGCGTTGGGCAAATCGTCACGAAGCCGGGGAGGTCGGAGTTCTCGGTGCCGAGTCCGTAGGTCACCCAGGATCCGAGACTCGGGCGCACGAGATTGTCGCTTCCCGTGTGAAGCTTGAGACAGGCGCCCCCGTGCGCGACGTGCGTGCCGTGAAGACCGTGGAGAAAGCAGATGTCGTCGACGTGCTTCGCGACGTTCGGGAAGAGCTCGCTGACCTCGATGCCGCTCTCGCCGTAGTGCCGGAACGACCACGGAGACTTGAGCAGCTTTCCCGTCTTCGCGAACTGCAGCCGCGGAAGCTCGAAGGGAGGATTCTTGCCGTGGTCGCGATCGAGGCGGTGCTTTCGCTCGAAGGTGTCGACGTGGGAAGGCCCGCCTTTCATGAACAGAAAGATGACACGCTTGGCCCGCGCCGTGTGATGGGCCCGCTTGGCCCCGAGCGTAGGAGAGCGGGACTGCTCCGCCTTCGCCTCCTCCGCCAGCAGCGCCGCGAGCGCGAGCGAGCCGAATCCGTTCGCGGCTCGCGAGAGCATCGCTCGTCGGCTGGTCGTTCGTCGTTGAGTTGGCGTCACGCGATTCATCGTCACCTGGGGTACACGAATTCGTTCGAGACGAGAAGTGCGTGCGCGAGCGTCTCCCACGGGCGACTCTCGAGCCTCTCGATGAGTTGCACGCCGCGGTCGATTTCGCGATCGGACGGACTGCGAAGGAGCGTCACCCGGTACAGCTCGCGGATGCGCTCCCGTGCAGACGGCGCGCTCTTCGTTCGCGCGGCGATCTTCTCGGCGGCCTTTTGCACGAACTCGCTGTTGAGTAGGTAGAGCGATTGCGGCGCGGTCGTCGTCGTCGCACGGTTTCCGTCGGTGACGTTCGGATCGGGATAGTCGAAGAGCTGAAACGCGTCGAAGAGATGATTGCGGATGACCGGGAGGTAGATCGATCGACGCTTCGAGTCGTAGCTCGTCGTGTCCTTCGAGGTGTGGTCGAAGAGATAGCCGCGGTTTTTGACGTGTGTCAGCAGTGAGCCGCAGAAGCTCCGATTGAGCTCACCGCTCGTCGCGAGGATAGCGTCGCGCAGAGACTCGGCGTCGAGACGCGTGAGCGGGAAGTGGGAAAGCAGGCGATTGTCCGGGTCGATCTCGTCGGCGAGCGCCGGCGCCCGCGAGGACGCTCGATAGGTGCGCGAGAGGAGCATGCGTCGTTGGAGCGACTTGAGCGACCAGGCGTTCTGCATCAAGCTCGCGGCGAGCGCGTCGAGGAGCTCTGGATGCGAGGGCTCGGCTCCACGGACGCCGAAGTTGTCCGTCGAGTCGACGAGGCCACGACCGAATTGCCAACGCCAGACGCGATTGACGATGACGCGTGGCGTCAGAGGGTTCTTCGGCGAGACCATCCAGCGCGCGAGCTCGAGTCGTCCGCTCGATTTCGCGGGAAATTCGACCGCGCCCGTCGTCACGAGAGCGAGAAACTCCGGCACGGCACGCGGGACCTCTTTGCCGGGGCGATTCGGATCGCCGCGCAAACTGATGTGGAGCTTGGCGACCGTCTCGCGTTCCATAGCGCCCATCGCCGTCGGCGCTTTCCTCTCCGTACCCTTCTTCGTCTTGACCTCGACCTCCGGCAGTCCCGGAAGAGGATTCTCGAGCCAGCCGTCGAGCTTCTTGAAGCTGCGCATCGTGCGCGTGCCTTTGAAGATCGCGGCGAGGCCGTAGTAATCCTCGGAGCTGATCGGGTCGTACTTATGATCGTGGCAGCGTGCGCAACCGATCGTCAGTCCGAGGATCGCCTTGCCGATGGTGTCGATCTGCTCGTCGATGATGTCCATCTCGAGCTTGAGCGGATCGGCTTCCGTGAGGACCTTCGGTCCGAAGGAGAGGAAGCCCGTCGCGATCAGATGACGGCGCTTGTCTTCGTCGTCAGGAGCGTCCTTCGCGAGGAGGTCACCGGCGATCTGCTCGATGACGAACTCGTCGTACGGCGTGTCGTTTTGAAACGCGTCGATGACGTAGTCGCGAAAACGCCAGGCGTTCCCGTGAGCGACGTTCTCGTCGAGGCCGTTCGAGTCGGCGTAGCGTGCGATATCGAGCCAATGACGCGCCTGACGTTCTCCGTAGTGCGGGGAGGCGAGGAGTCGATCGACGACTTTCTGGTAGGCGTCGGGCGAATCGTCCTCGAGGAAGGCCTCGATCTCGTCGGCGGTCGGGGGAAGGCCGATGAGCCCGAAGGAGGCTCGACGCAGGAACGCGGCCTTCGTCGCAGGTGGAGCCGGCTGGAGCTCGGCTTCGGCGAGGCGCTCGGCGATGAAGCGGTCGAGATCGAGCTCGGCGCCGGCGGTTGGGGGGGGCCGCGGCGGCGCGCGCCCCCCCCCCCCCCCCCCCGCGGGGCCGCGCGCGCGGAACGCCCACCACTCGAGTTCGGTACGAGGATCGGCGTCGACAGGATCCGTCGTCACGCAGAGCGCGAGGAGCGCGAGGGACGCTACGAGGCGCGACCGAATGGAAAATGTGCTCGAAGAGTGCATCGGAAACCCGGCTTTCGCGAAGGCTTCAGTATAGCACTGTCAGGGCGACGGTTTCGCGCTTTCGCGGAGGTCCTAACTCGCGATGTGGTCCTTCTTCTTGAGAAAGAGCCGGCCGTCCGAGAAGGCCGGAGACGGGCAGCGGGTCGCACGGAGGCGCACCTTCGAGAGTTTGCGGAATTCCTGGGTCGTCGCCTCGACGAGGTTCAGGAATCCGCCGTTCCCGGTGATGCAAACGATCTTGCCGTCGACGAGGATCGGTGAAGTGATCTCGGCGCGGGCCTTTTCTTCCCAGTGGACCTTGCCGGAGCGGAGGTCGTAGCAGCCGAAACGCTCGCTCCCCGCGAGGTAGATGAGCCCGCCGTGAACTTCTCGCTCTCCCAGACGGACGGGGGCCCGCCTTCGGCCATTCCTTCGCGAGAGGAGGGCTCTCGAGGACGACACCGTTGCGTCCCGGGTCGCGCCACTGGTGCCAATCGGTTGATCGAGTTTCCGCGGATACTTCTGAGTGGGAGACCCCGGCGGCTCCCACTACTTCGTCAAACAGACCCGGAGCCGACGACGGGCTACATCCGTGGAGATGCGAACGGCGACGGTCCTCAACATGGGAGATTCGATCTTCTCGTTGGTTTCGCTCTTCCAGGGTGGTTCTACTTCGACATGCTCGGACTCGTCGGATGCGAACAACGACGGAATCTACGATCTGTCGGACCCGGTCTTCGCGCTGATCTACCTGTTCTCGGGCGGCGCAGCGCCAGACGCGCCGTTCCCCGACTGTGGGGAGAGCAACGACGGAACGAGCTTGGGCTGCGAGTCGGGCGGCGCTTGCGAGTCTTGAATGGCTAGTCGCTCTGCCTTTCGCGGAAACCTCGCACGAGACGCTCTCGCGCCCGCTCGAGCGTCTCGGTTTTTTTCGCGAAAGCGAATCGCACCTGCCCTTCGCCAATCGCCGGGTCGTCGTAGAAGTGGGAGCCTCCGACTACGGCGACTCCGACGTCGCGCGTCAGCCAGCAGGCGAAGTCGTTCGCGCTTCCGTCGAAGTTCCACGCGTCGTAGCGTGCCATGACGTAGTAGGCGCCCTCGGGAGGGTCGGCCTCGAATCCCGAGTCTGCGAGGATCTGCATCATGCGGTCGCGGCGTTCGTGGTATTCGGCCGTCTGCCGCTCGTAGAAGCTCTCGGGAAGCGCGTAGGCCGCGATGCCCGCTTCTTGGAGTGGCGAAGGTGCGCAGATCGTCATGAAGTCGTGAACCGTTCGCGCCGCGCGCGAGAGATCGTCGGGAGCGACGACGTATCCGAGGCGCCATCCCGTGATCGCGAAAGTCTTCGAGAGCCCACCGATGGTGATCGTGCGCTCCCGCATTCCGGGCAGAGTGGCAAGTGGTATGTGTTCGCGGCCGTCGTAGAGGATGCGATCGTAGATCTCGTCGGTAATCGCGATCAAGTCATGCTCGATCGCGATGTCGGCGATGCCTTGGAGCTCTTTACGCGTCAGCACGCGGCCGCTCGGATTGTGCGGCGTGTTGAGGAGAATCGCTTTCGAACGCGGCGTGACGGCCTCGCGAACTCGATCGAGGTCGAGCTCGTAGCTCGGCGGAAGGAGCGGTACGAAGACGGGCGTACCGCCGGCGAAGCGTGTCGCCGGACCGTAGTTCTCGTGCGCCGGTTCGATGATGACGACTTCGTCGCCCGGATCGATGAGCCCGAGAATCGACGAGACGATGCCCTCGGTGACACCGCAAGTGACGGTTACGTGTGCGGCCGGGTCGACCCAATCGAAGTGCGGTGCGTGACGTTTCGCGAGCGATTCACCGATCGCGGCGCGGAGCTGAGCGGAGCCCCAGGTGACGGCGTATTGATTCGGCCCGTCGCGTACGGCGCGCGCCGCCGCTTCGCGGACTTCAGGCGGTGGATCGAAGTCCGGGAACCCTTGGGAGAGATTGATCGCGTCCGTGTCGATCGCGATGCGCGTCATCTCTCGAATCCAGCTTTCGCGCAGTCCGCGCAGTCGTGCCGCGGGGGCGCCGCGTGCGGGACCGGTCGAATCCGATGGGCTCACGTCGAATCAGTCTCCCGGCAGTCGATGGTAGAACGGATCGGGGAGTGAAATGTGCCTCAGCGGGCTCAACATCTCAATCTCGTTCCAGTTGACGTGCAGGGAGTTGGTGTCGCGACAGAGACTGATGTAGTAACCGCGGATGCGTGCGCGCGTATCCCGTGGAGCTTCTTTCGTTGCGCGTTCGACGTCCTCGTCGACGGTCAGGCGCTCGATGAAGCCCTCGCTCTCGAGAGTTCGCTGGTAGCCCTCGCCGTCGCTGATCTCGTGGTAGCGAAGATCGATTTTGCGTGCCTGGAAGTACTCGAGCTCGATGTCGTCGGCTCGTGCGAGTCGATGGAGCTTCGCGCGTCGTAGCCACGGAGCCCGACGGACGAGATCGTCAAAGCCGCTGGCGTTCGTCGCTGCTTCGAGTCCTGCGACGTGGAGGATGCGTCCCCAGGCGAAGAATGCCTTCCAGTCGCTGTGCCGACGGATCGCCTGATCGAGGACGGCTTTCTTCGCGAGCCAGTCGATACGCGGCTCGGCGCTCTGCGGGCGATTGGCCAGAGCCTCGAGCGTCTCTTCCCAGAGCTCGAGTACGGCCTGTGCGCGCAGCTTGCCAGCAGGTCGTTGCGAGAAGTAGGCCTTCGCACGAGCGAGGTACTCGCGCTGTAGCGCCACGGACGTGATCGTCGATTCTCCGTGGAGTGCCCTCTTTCCCCCGAGGGGTCGTGCGAGAGTCAGCTCCTTCCACGGGCCACCTCGCGAGACGTCTCGGAGCGCACGCACCGGCTTGACGATCTCGAGATCATCGAACGTTTCGCCACTCTCGATCATCTCGATGACGAGGGCCGTCGTCGCGAGCTTGAGGAGCGCCGGGACGTCTGAGAGATTCGAGTCGCCGGCGGCGATCGTGAACTTCTTCGTCGGACGGAAGAGCGCCAGAGGCTCGAAGAGGAGCGACTTGAGGTCGAAGATCGTCTTGCGTCGACCGAACATGATGACGGATTGCAGCGAGCGCGTGAGACAGGGACGCTGCGAGATCTCGTACACGCCGTCCTCGAAATCGAGGAAGCCGGCTCCCGTGAGGATCTGGCGGCTGACGACGAACGGAGTCAAGTTCGTGGTGAACTCTCGAAACGCGACGCGTCGGAGGAGGGCCGAGTAGAGCGCCACCGCGGGAAATACGAAGACGTGCGCGGTCACCGAGTACGCTTGCATCGCGCGCTCGTTCCAGCCGCGAAGCTTCGCGCGACGATAGAACGAGACGAGCACCCGTTCGAGAGGCGGGATGAGCTTCGCGAGAACGAGCGCTCCGCAGAAGACGAAGAGCGAGAGGACCGCGACGAGGATCGCGGGCAATACCGTCAGCAAGATGAACGGAATCGCCAGGAAGTAGAGCGTCTTCTGACGACTCGTGCACGTGGTTCGAACGAGATAGTTCTCGTGACTTCCGTAGCCGACACCGTGGCTGTCGATGTTGTTCTTTCCGAACGCGAGCCGTCCGCGATAGCCGAGGTCGCGAAGTGCCAGGCGGGATCGGCGACTGATTGTGTCGAGGAGGCTGTCGAACGCGCGTCCGTAGACGAGAACGTCCCAGGGGCTTCGACATTCCGGAGTGGCGATCTCGAGAATCGCCGAGTCGTCCTCGTGGCGTAGGAGGATCTCGAGATGCACGAGACCTCCGTTCTCGAGGAAGTAGCCGCCCTTCGTACCCGAAGAGTTCGCCGCGCAGCGTTCCTCGAGAAGCAGCGCGAAGATCACCGCTTCGATGTCACGAAAGCTGGGCCGCGCATCGGCAGTATCAGTCTCTGCGTGCGACTTGTCGCTGCTCGCGTCGTCGTCTCGATCGGGCAGGAAGAGGACGGCGTACTCGGTCTCGAGCCCGAAGATGCGCGCGCGCTCCTCGTCCGAGGACGGAGGGGGCTCATCGGAATCAGAGAAGAGTCGATACGGATCGCTCGACACGACACGTCCTCGGACAGTGCACCACGAAGCGGCTTCTATTGATGAAGAGTACGCGGTTCCGTTCGGGCGGAAAAGCGATTCGACGGCTCTGTCGGAATTTCGGAACTTGTGCCCGCCGGTCGTTGCCACAGAGAACGCGGGGAGCGCCTGCGGCTCGGCGGGACAGTGGGGCAGATCACTCTCTCGGGGAGTCCCTCATCGAATCGCGGCGATGGCGCTCGATCTCCCCGAGTGATCCCCCGACTCACGTGGATTCCAATCACGTGGACTCGGTGACGACGTTACTCGGCACCGCGCCCGGCGCGGTAGTCGCTAACGTACTCACGCGACGAGACGGAGGCGTCCGCCACGAGCATCGCGAGAAGGCGACGCTTCGTGCTTTTGCGAACCGCCGCCCCACCGTGGATTGTCGTTTCGTTCTCGATCGTGGTCGAGAGCGTTTTGCGCTCGTCCTTAGCGGCATAATTGATCACGTTGCTTTCTCCTGACGTTCGGCATCCCTGTTCCTCCGATTGCGAGCGTGCGGTGGTCTGTTTCGATCGACCCGTCGCAGTCGAGTCTTCCTTGATCGAAACGCTGACAGACACCCTGGCAAATACCGCGCGCAACGACACAAGCGGAGTCAGGAAACTATTATGCAGGACCAGGAAAGCGGGCATCAAGCGTTTTGCTATCAGCCTAGAGAGCCGAAAAGGATATGTTTGAGGAACTTAAGGTTCCGGACGTGAGACGCCGAGCTTGTGGAGAATACGCGGTCGAGAGCGGGTATCTTGAAACGGTACAGCTGTTCCGTTTTTGTACAGTGTCCGTCGTTGGTCTATCTCGGCTCGAAGCGCTTATTTCCTGGGCATTCCGGGGAACGTTCGCGACTCGTCAGCCGAGTTTTCGGGAACTTCGGAATTCGACTCGACGAGGATACGACCTGAGAGCTGCTGGACTTCGCCTTCCTGAGGATTCCGTCCGCTATGCCTGGGATTTTCGTTTTTTTCGTCTTCGTCGCGATCATCGCGCTCGTCGGGTTCGGAGCCGCGCAATCGAAACGCACGACCGAGTCGTGGCAGCGGGCAGCACGGAAGATGAGGCTCTCGTACGTTCACGGCGGTGTCTTCAGCAGTCGGTCAATCACGGGGCGAATGGGCGGCCTCTTCGTGACCATCGATACGTTCACGAAGAGCTCGGGCTCGGGGAACAATCGCTCGTCGACGACCTACACGCGATTCGTCGTTCTCTTTCCGCGGTCCTTGGGGCTCGGGATGAGGCTTTCGCGTGAAGGGTTCTTCACGGGCATCACGAAGTTCTTCGGTGCGCAAGACATCACGGTCGGTGACGGTGGATTCGATTCCGACATTCTCGTGAAGAGTCGCAACGCTGCCCGCGTTCGCAAGTTTCTCACGCCGGCGCGACGTGTTCGCATCCGCCGACTCTTGACGACGCACAAGAGCGCGACGATCGACGACTCGGGAGTTCGATACAACCACGTCGGATTGATCCGTGATCCGATGCGTCTCGAGTCGACTCTCAAGGCTCTCGTGCGAGTGGCGTGGTTTCTTTCGGGGAATCGGAAAGAGGACGAATCGTTCGATCGCGTGCTGCGTGCTCGCCGATGAAGGTCGGACCGAAGAGGCGTTCACGATCCTGAGAGGAGACGAGGGAGCTTCGTCGACTAGTCGATCGACGGGTCGAGCAACTCGCCGACGGAAGGCGAAACGTGTTCCGCGTGTGTCCATGCCGGCCGTGCCTCCTCCGCTACCGACACGAAAGACGCCAGCGGAGCTGTCCGCTTCGAAGCAAGAGAAGGAGGCGGCGAGTCCGCCAGCCGAAGAGATGATCGACATCCCCCTCGTTGACGAGGCGCTCGTCGAGAGCGAGCTCCTTCACCTCGCCGGTCGTGACGAAGAAGCCAAGGCGATTCTCGACGAGGCGCTCGAAGAGGCGCCGCTCGACGAGGAGGTGCTCGAGTTGTCGAAGGAGGTCGCGCGTGAGGCGGTTCCGGGCTCACCGAGAGCCGAGTCGACAAGCGCCGAGTCACCGAGTCCCGAAACGGAGCCCGTCGCGCTCGACGTCGGAAGCGTCTGCGCAACACTCTTCGACAAGGACCGCAACAGCCTCGAGACGAGTCGCCTCTTCGAGGAGTCGTACATCGGCAAGCAGGTGTCGTGGAGCGGTTCGCTCAAGTCGAGCGAGACCTACCCCTTCGACTTCGTCTTCGGTGGTGAGGAGGGCGCCAAGGCCACCGTCGAGATCTACGAGGCCGGCGAGAATCTCTACGGCGGCAACAAGGTTTTTGCGGTGGTCAAGATCCCGCGAGAGTCGGTCGAAGCGCTGCAGTCGGCGGAAGGGAAGCGCGTCAAGCTCGCGGGCACCTTGCTCAAGGTCGACGGCTTCATGCGCAACCTCTACCTGATGGACGGCGAGGTCACGCTCGCCTGATCGCTCGGTTGCTCGCGACGAAAAGCCGCGCGGCCGCGATGATCGATGTCGGTTTCGCGACGATCTTCGCTCAAACTCGAAGCGTGTCATACGAGGAGAGAGAGACTTCGAGATAGGGTGATCAGTATGTCGAATCGGGTGGTTGTAACGGCAGTAGGGACCTTCCTGTGGATTTCGATCGGCGTTCGCCTCGAGGCGCAACTGCCGCTCGGGTACGCCCTCGGATTCCGGGGCTTGCCCTCGGAAGTCGAAGCGGCGCCCGGTGGCGTGCAGACCATCACGGCGTTCGCCGCGATGACCACCGGCGAGAGTCTCGAGAATTCCGAAGGCGAGCCGTCAGGTGCCCAAGCAGTGGCGAGTTTCAGCGACGAAGAGCTCGGGCGAATCGGCCGCTTGGACGCCGAAT
>CAYZGY010000208.1:740-10766 GCA_964478085.1 uncultured Planctomycetia bacterium | reverse complement strand
TCCGCGCGATGAGCGTGCCGGCGTTCTCACGCACCCAGCTTGGCTTGCGGCCTGGTCGGGGAACTTCGAGAATCATCCGGTTCAGCGCGGCAAGTGGATCCGAGCGCATCTCCTCGGAGGGACCGTCCCCGACGTGCCGATCGGCGTCGACGCTCGCGTTCCCGAGAAGGAACACACGAGCTTCCGCGTGCGCCTCGCGATCGCTACGTCGAAGGCCGAGTGCTGGCGTTGCCACAAGCGGATGGACCCGCTCGGCCTCGCGTTCGAGCGCTACGATCACTACGGTCGCTACCAACGTCGTGACGCCGGACAACCCGTCGACGCGAGCAGCGCCATCACACGGACGGGGGTTCCGCGGCTCGACGGCGAATTCTCCGGGCCGATCGAGATGATCGAGGCGCTCGCGGCATCCGAGCACGTCGAGCAGGTCTTCGTGCGCTACGTGTTTCGCTACTTTCTGGGGCGCAACGAGACGCTCGGAGACGCGAACACTTTACAGGACGCTCACCGGGCGTATCGTGAGAGTGACGGGAGCTTCCAGGCTCTCGTGACGTCTCTGCTCAGTTCCGACTCGTTTCTCCTGCGGCAGCTTCCCGCGAGGAGCAAACCTTGACGAGATCGAAGATGGATCGACGACACTTTCTGCGTGGGACAGGCCTCGGGCTCGGCGCTGTGTACTTTGCTCCTTTCCTCCGTTCCCTCGAGGCGAACGACCGGGACTCGGCAATGAAGCCCGCTCGCGTTCTCTTCTTCGTGCAAGGAAACGGCATCTACCCGGCCGAGATCCAGCCGGAGACGATCGAGCGGGAGAAGAAGTCGTCGAAGCTCGTCGACTGTTCTCTCGAGGAGCACGAGCTGCGCTTCAGCCTCGAGCCGCTCGCGCCGTGGAAGAGGAAGCTGACGATGATCCACGGGCTGTCCGGAAAGATCGCCCGCGGCAGTCACAACTCGGGCTTTGCAGCCCTCGGCTGCTGGCCGATGGGGAAGAAGGCGTACGGCGAGACGGTCGACGTCGCGATGGCGAAGCGGCTCGGCGGAATCTACCCGAACATCGGTCTCGGCGTCTCAAATCGCTCCTCGGCGATGACGTACAACCTCTCGTCGGCGGGTCGCGGCAAGGCGCTGCCGACCTTGCTCAACCCCGTCATCGCGCACAAGCAGTTCTTCGCCGCGGGTCTCAGTGGCGCGGCGCGCGGCGAGTTCGAGGTCGAGACGAATCTCCTCGATTTCCTCGCGGGCGACGTCAAGCGAATCACGCGTGAGCTCGATGGCTCGGAGCGTGAAAAGCTCGAGAAGTACCTCGAGGCCTTCGAGGCGATGGGCGATCGACAGGGAGAGCTCGCGAAGCTGTCGAAGCAGATCGCGAAGGCGACGCCGGAGATCGATCCGAAGCACGGCGTGATCCAGTCGTCGAGGACGGAGGCGACCGGAGTATTCGATCGCCTCGAAGCCCAGTTCGACGTCGCGGCCGGCGTGATGATCGCGGGCTTGACGAACGTCGTGACGATGTCCGCAGGGGCGGGGCCCGATCGCATCGGGCTCAGCTGCATGGCGAGCGAGCTCGGAGTCTCGGGCGGCTACGTCGGTGCGCACGGCATCGGCCATGGAGGGGGGCCGCACGGACGAGGGTCCTCGGAGTGGCACGCGCTCATCCGTCGTAAGTGTGTCGAGAAGCTCGCGAGGTTCATCGCGAAGCTCGAATCGATTCCCGAAGGCGACGGGACGATGATGGACAACACGCTCGTCGTTTATCTCTCCGATTCAGCCGAGGGGCATCACCCGCTTTGCACCGAGTGGCCGTTCATCCTCATCGGCGACCTCGGCGGTCGTCTCAAGACCGGGAATCGGTACTTGAGCTACCCCTGGTACGGTCAGACGGGACACCGAACGACGGCGAACCTCTACCTTTCGCTGCTCCACGCGCTCGGTGATCGTCGCGACACTTTCGGTGTCGCCGATTTCGGCCTCGCGGACCTCGATCAGACGGGGCCGCTCGCCGAGATCATGGCGTGAGGTCGATCGTGCGAAGACTCGCGGCACGACTCTCGGTCATCACTTTCGTCGTCGCCCTTCTCGTTTCGAGGAGCGTCGTCGCGGAGCATCGAGTCGCGCTGCTCATCGACAACTCGAAGTACCGCGACGAGGCGCTGCGTATGCCGCAGGCGAATCTCGACGGACTGGTGCGTGCGCTGGAAGCCGGAAACGTCCGTTGTCAGCGCTTCACGAACCTCGACGAGAAGAAGCTGATATCGACGATCCGTGGATTTGCCGAGTCCACGCCGACACGAGGAACGGCGGTCGTCTTCTTTCGCGGGCACGTTCGACCCGGGGCCTACAAGGGCAAGGCGTCGGATTGTCTCCTCGGGACCGACTCGCGGCCGGGACGCGGCTTCGGAATCGCCGATGTCTTCCGCGAGCTCGACGGAAAGGGGGGCAGCTCGACGAATATCGTCGCCGTCGATGTTCCCGTCGTCGCTCCCGGGGTGAAGTGGCATGGCGTCGAGCCGCCGAAGGGTGCTCTCGTGGCTTTCGTCGATCACGCCCGACTGGCGAGGAGTCTCGCTGGCGCGACGAGCTTCCTCGACGCGTTTCGCGAGTCGGCGAAGCGGTCTCGTTCCGCGATCGAGAAGTCGCTCACGCTCGAGAAGGCCGGCAGTCGCGCGATCGCGTCACCCGAGAACTTCGTCATCGGCAAGCGTGCAGGCGACGAGTGGGTCGACTCTCGCGGGACGGTCTTCTGTTGGTGCCCACCGGGGACTTACATGCGCGGCAGTCCGCCGAGCGAGCGCGGACGCGACGAGGACGAGGAGCAGGAAGAGGTTCGCATCGAGCACGGCTTCTGGATCGCGAAGTACGAGATGACGCTGCGCGAGAACCCGCGGGGGCGATCGGGAAGAACGATCGCGAAGAGGAAGAACGACCCGCTGACGATGGTCAACCTCGACGACGCGAACCGCATGACGAAGAGGACGCTCACCGAGCGAGAGCGCAAGGCGGGGCGGCTGCCTGCCGGCTGGCGCTACGCTCTCACGTCGGCCGAGCAGTGGGAGTACGCCGCGCGCGCGGGGACGACGACCGCGTGGTTCTTCGGCGACGACGAGACGAAGCTTCCGCTCTATGCGAACTTCGCCGATCGGACCTACTGGGAGACCGAGGAGATCGCCGCGCTCCACGCGCATCGGACGCTCGACGACGGTGTCGCGAAGCTCGCGCTCGTCGGCAGCTACGCGCCGAATCCCTGGGGGTTGCACGACGTCTACGGCAATGTCGCGGAGTGGTGCCGCACGGGCGCCCTGCGCGGCGGTGGGTGGGCCAGCCTCATCGACTCGTGCCGCAGCGCTCACCGAAACTACTTCTCGAGCCGGCGCGAGCAGAACTTCATCGGCTATCGCGTCGTGATCGAACGGGTGCCACCCGAGGCGGAGTCGAAGGGGAAGAAAAAGGCGAAGCGTTGACGGCAGGCGCGCTTGCTTACACGACCTCTTTCCACTTTCGAATCGTGTAGGTTTTCTCGGCGCGTCCGGAAGATGGCCCGTGCTCGCTCGCCTTCAACGACACCTTGAAGATCGGAATGCGCAGCGTCCGTCGGAACTCTTTGACGACTCTTCGGTAGAAAAACCAGTCGAAACCGGCGGAGGCGAAGAGCAGCACGGTCTCCCGTCCAGCGTCCGTTCGAATCACCAGTTGAAACTCGTAGCAGAGGCTCCTCGTGAGTGAGAATTCTGCGTGGACCAGCGCGACGACGTCCTCGAGCGGTACGACTCGACCGCGAATGCGAATCACTCCCTCCCTGGTGTTCATCACGATGGGAGGCCCTTCGCGTTCGAGGCGCTTCAACCAGAATCGGGCGATGACGAACGCACCAGAGAATAGGACGCCCATTCCCCACAGCGCGGCCTCGAATTTCCACGGAACTTCGAAGTAGCGACTTCCCACCTCGATGGCGGCGAACATCCCGGCGATGACAAGAACCAGTCCCAGCCAACTCGGTGCTCGCACGGGGTCCGCGAACCAGCCGTCTCCGGACCGCTTGATCCGGTAAGGGTTGTTTCCCCAGCACGTGCTCCGGGGCCGGGTATCCGTCAGGGTTTCCGGGATCCCTTGTTCGCTGACCATACCGATGACGATACCCGAGCCGAGCACGGCAGCGAAGAGATGGCTCGAATCGAGGTTGACAGAAAAGCCCACTCGGAAATTCTCATACCAACCGGTACGTATTTGAGCTCGAGATAGCCGTATCGCCGTGAGAACCAAAGACCCCGACCCGCCAACGCGCCGAAAGCTCCTCGAAGCCGCCGAGGAGATCATGCTGTCGAAGGGCTTCGTCGCCACCTCGGTCGATGAGATCTGTACGACGGCGGGTGTGACGAAAGGCAGCTTCTTCCATTACTTCCGCAACAAGGAAGAGCTGGGGAAGGCCGTCCTGGCGCAGTTCACCGGGCGTCAGGAGACGATGTTCATGGAGGCTCGCTCCTCGATCGACGATCCTCTCGAGCGGGTCTACTGTCTGATCGATTGTGCCATTCAGAGCTCCGAGAACCCTGAAATGAAGGGTTGTCTCGTCGGAACTTTCGCGCAGGAGATCTCCGAGACGCACCCCGAGCTCCGGCAGGTCTGCGAGTGCAGCTTCGAGCGCTTCGCCGCCGGGGTCGCTCGGGATTTGATCGCAGCGAAGGAGTTGCACGCAGCCGATGCGGATTTCGACGCGGAGAGTCTCGGCACCTACTTCCTCTCGATCGCGCAGGGCTCGATGCAGCTCTTCAAGGCGACCGGGGACCGTACGAAGATGGGCGCGAATCTACGGCACCTCAAGGGATACCTGTGTTCGCTCTACGGACGCTGAGTCTCTCTTTTTTTGATCATAAACATACCAACTGGTTGGTTTTTCAGGCGCACCGAAGCTCGCTGCGAAAGGAGGCCCCTCACCACCGAGTCACGAACGCCACACCCCGCAGAACCCCATAGTTCGAAGCGTCGGACGGTTCGAGTGATCCGTCCGCATCAAGGTCCGCCGCGGCCGCCGACGTTCGGAACGCAACCCGGCAAGGTCAGACCGCCCGCCAGCAGGCCACGGCAAACACGAATGCTGTGGGGGACGATCGTCCCCCTCGAAAGGAAACGAACACATGTTGCAGGGAATCGTTCACCCCCTCGCGCTCCTTGCTCTCGTCGCTCCCGTATTCCTTACTCCGGTCGCCGTCGCCGAAGAGGCTCGAGGGCGCGCAGTTTCTCCGGAACACGCACAAGCACCAGGGCTCCGTCGAGTTCCGAGTCGTACGCCGTGCGAAGCTGGGACTCGCGTGCACGATGCGCTGGGGAGGGGGCGGCAGCTCGCGGGGCGACTGGAAGCGCGAGGCCGTCACGCGTGAACAGCTCCAGAAGGACGGCTGGGTCGCTCTCGACGCGTGGATGCGGGCCGAGCGTGCCGGGCACGACGGGAGCTATCTCGACTGGGAGATCTTCGAGCGGGTGTGCAAGCCTGGCGAGATGTTCTTCTATCGCACCGAGAAGTGCTGCGCCCCGATTTTGATGCAAGCTGAGGAGTAGAGACGACTCACCGCGCAGGAGTTGCGTCCCTGTCGGTCATCGGGCACGATGTCGCGCATGACCCACAGGAAGCTCGCAGTTTTTTTCGTCGCTGGGCTTTGCTGTGCGGCGTCCTCGACGCCGACGGCTCGAGCCGCCGAAGGGCTCGTCTTCGACGCGACGATCGGGCACTACAAGGATCTGTCGTACGAAGTGCTCAGCGACGTAGGCCTCTCGCGAGAGGCGCGAACGCGTCTCTTCGCGGGTGACACGGCTCACTACGGTGCGCTCGATGCGCTCGATGCGGCGTCGCGGCGTCAGAAGGAGGAGGAGCTCGCCACACTCCTCGCCCGCATCGATGCGAAGCTCGTCGATTCGACGACCGCGACGATCCACACGTGGCTCGAGGCCCAAGCGAAGCAGCTTCCGGCCGCGTACAAGGGGCGGGACGTCTACAACGTTCGTGCGGGTGCCGTGATCTTCTTCCGTGCCTTCGAGATCTTCGGCAAGAAGAGCTACCTCGCCGCGGGTCTCGCCCGTGCCGAGCTCATCCGGAATGCCCAGTGGCCGAAGGGACATTGGCCTTGGGGCGAACTTGGAGCGGATTTTGTTCGGATCCAAGACGGTTACAACGACTGGCCGTTCTGGATCATGCTCTACGCGCACAAGTTGACCCGCGATGCGAAGTACTTCGAGTCGGCCCGGCGCTGCGCCGACGTCCTTCTCTCCTTGCAGCGCCCTGGAGGCGGCTGGCCGGATCAGTGGACTTTCAGCGGGCGCGCGACGGGGCATACCGGGGTGCGCCACGGCATCACATTCAACGACTCCGGTACGAACTCGACGTTTCAGATCATGGTGATGATGTATCACCTGACGGGCGATCGGAAGTACATCGCGAAGCTTCACGCGTTAGCCGAGTTCATCGTTCGGGCGAACATCGGCGAGGGGCGTGCCGTCGGCTGGGCGGAGCAGTACGACGACGCGGCAAAGCCCGTTCGGGCGCGCGGTTACGAGATCGAGTTGCCGTACCCGCGCGCTCTGACACGTGCTGTCGGGCCGCTCCTGATCTGGCTCTATCTCATGACGGGCGACGAGGCTCACATGGACCTCCTGCGTCGTGCTTACGCGTGGCACGAGCGCGTACGACAGATCGAGCTCGACCCGAAGCGCCTCGAGGCGTGGAAGCTGATGTCCGAGAGTTGGGCGCGCGCGGGACGTCCGATGCACTACCGTCCCGGTTGGCCCGACGCGTGGCTTCCCGATGGAAGCAACTGGGGGCGTGTCACCGCGTTCAAGATGATCCCGTGGAATCCCGTCACGCCCGAGATGAAGAAGCGCTACGGCGGCTTGATTCACCGCTCCGAGACCGACTCCGGCTTTCCGGGCAAGTGCGGCTACCTGATGGAGTGGGGCGAGACGATCCGATCCGGCGGCAAGCATCCTGAATGCTCGATGGGTTTCAGCCATGCTGCGCGAGGCAACTCGCTCTCGGAAGTACGCCGTGCGCTGCTCGAGCACCGTCGAGGAGGGCGCGCAGGCTTGCTGCGTTACTACTCGAACCCGACGAAGTACACCGCCGATCAGTACCTTCAAGCTCGTATCGACGCCGCGAAGCGCGCGATCGATCCACGCAATTCGAAGCTCGCCGCCGACGTCGTGAAGGAGGGTGCCGAGAAGAAGGGCCTCGCGTCCCAAGCCGACCTGCACGGCCTCCTGGCTCAGAAAGGCCGCTGGTACGGCGAAGATCTCAGCAAGTGGGGCACGGCCTACCGAACGACGGGGCGTTGGGGAAGCGTCTCGTGGTACCAGTGGCAGCTCGTCTACGACGCGATGCTTGCACGCGGCGAGATTTCCGCCGAGGATGCTGCACGCGGCGGCCGAGGACTCGAGACCGTCGCCTCCCAGCAGCATCTCGACTCGTGGGACGTACTCGGCGAGTGGGGGATGCACTGTCACGAGATGGAAAGCTTCTTCGACGTTCCGCTCGGAGCGAAGTAGCGCCGCGCGAATCGTCGAGGGAATTCGAGAGAGGAATACGTACCTGTCATGAAGTCAACGTTCAGCGCTGCGCTCGCACTTCTCTTTCTTGTCAACTCGACTGCTCCTGCTGAGGGACCGAAGACTGCCGCCGGCCTTCCCGCCGAAAGCAAGCTCGATCCGCATGTCCTCGCGCCGAAGCTCGAGATGAGCCAGGTCTTCGCGCGGGAGCGATTTCCCAATGTCGTCGTCGCGGTCGACGGCACGGTCGTCGCATCGTGGGGAGCCTCGAACGTGCGCGGCAAGCGCAGCGAGGACGGCGGCCTGACCTGGGGCGAGACGATCACCATCGCGAAGCCCGGGTTTCAGTGCGGCGGGCTCACCGTCGATGAGAAATCTGGTGACATCATCGCCTTCGTCGAGGACCGCCATCCGCCTGCGCCGATCTCGATCTACCGCAGCAAGGACCACGGCAAGACGTGGACGAAGCAGGAGACGAAGATCCAAAAGGACAGCAAGGGCAACGCGCCGTCGATGCACATGAACGAGCACGGCATCACGCTGCGTCACGGCAAGCACAAGGGGCGCCTGATTCGTCCTTCGCGCTGGTACGCAGGTCAGAACCATCGCTCGAAGTGGCCGCAGCACTACACGAACGCGATCTACAGCGACGATGGCGGCAAGACCTGGAAGACGAGCGATCCGTTTCCCGCGAACGGCACGGGCGAGGCGACCGTCGCCGAGCTCGCCGACGGCACGATCTACTACAACTCGCGACGTCACTGGGCTCAAGAAGGCGCCGACCCGAAGCGCCGCTGGACGGCGATCAGCAAGGACGGCGGGCACACCTGGACGGACCTCACGTACTGCAAGGTGCTGCCCGACGGTCCGCAGAACACGAACTACGGCTGCATGGCCGGGCTCGGTCGTCTCCCCGTCGTCGGCAAGGACATCCTGATCTACAGCAACTGCGACAGCCCCGGCGGTCGTCGTCGAGGGACGGTCTGGGCGAGCTTCGACGGTGGCAAGACGTGGCCGATCAAGCGACTCGTCTTCGAAGGGCACTACGCGTACTCATCGCTGACCGTCGGTCGTCCCGGGACGAAGACCGAGGGATGGATCCTCAACCACTTCGAGGGCGGCCCGAAGGGCGGATCGACGATGGCGCGGTTCAACCTGAGCTGGATCCTCGGTGGGGAGAAGACCGGGGATGGAGAAGTGCCGGCGGACATGGTGCAGAAAAAGCCCGAGTAGGGGCAGAGATGGGCTCGGGCTCGGGCTCGGGCTCGGGCTCGGGCTCCGGCTCGGGCTCGGGCTCCGGCTCCGGCTCGGGCACAGAGAAAAAAACCTGAAAAGTCCTACGGAGACTTCTCGCCGGGCAGCACGGCGCTCGTCGCGGTCGACTTCGATCAGGCCGAGCCGATCGATCAGCTCGATTGGACCTTCGCGACGAACGGTGACTACTTCGCGATCACCGACGCTTACTTCGCCACCGCGGTCTCGGACAGCTTTGATGCGGCGCTCGTCGACTTCGGCGCGCACCCGTCCGGGCGAGGTGAGCTTTCGAACGCTCAACGAGATTCGTCGCGACGTTCAGCTCGACGAGGGCTTTCGCTTTTTCTTCGAGGTCACCGTGTCGCCCGAGGCTCCCTACGGCGAGTTCGCGCTCTCGACCGTCGAAGGATCGGGCCTCTTCGACTCCCGCGGTCGTGTCGTCCCGATCGAGCACCCCTCCGCGCAGCTCGCGATCGTTCCCCAGGATGAGACGCCCCCGATGATCGACGCGAGCCTCCTCCACTTCGACGCGACGAACCTGACGCTCGAGGCCGAGCCCGGCGCGATCTACGACGACTTCCTCGGCGCGCTCGACTCGTGGGTCGAGATCGACGCGCAGCTCATCGACACGGACGGTGACACGACGTGCGTCGCTTCGGTCGACGTCGCGGACGACGGCCACTTTATCCTGGGCGACATCTTCACCGACTCGGAGGACCTCTCGCTCTTCGTGATCGCGTCGGACAGAAACGGCAACTCCTCGACGCACGAGATCGAGCTGCAGGACAAGCCCGGCTCCGCGCCGGCCGCCTACGACGTGACGGTCGCTTCGACAGGAGATGGATTCGGCTACTACTTCGACCTCGGTCCCTGCGGGCAGCTCGCGGGTTGGGTCGACGCCAAGGGCCGCGGCGTTCCCGCTCTCAACGTCGGCGGCGAAGTTCGCACGTTTCCCGCGCCGGGCCGCCTGACGTATGGGCTCGGAGTCAACGCTCGCAACTGGATCGCGGGGCAGTTCCAGGTCGAGACGGGCTTTGCTCCCTTCGTTCTCGATCCCGTCAGCGGCTTCCACTCGCTGCCGACGCTCGGTGGCGGTCGCGGCACGGCTTACGCGATCGACGACTCGTCGCGTTGGGCGGTCGGCATGTCGACGGCGCGTTCCGACCTCGCGCCGCCGCGACAGGCCCACAGGAGCTCATCGTCGATCTCGCCGGCTTCAGAGGTGTCGTGGATGTTTCCTCGTCCATC
>CAYZGY010000208.1:0-730 GCA_964478085.1 uncultured Planctomycetia bacterium | reverse complement strand
CCCGAGGAGGTGGTCGCACGTCAGCCCGTAGAGACGGCTGAAGAGTCCGTATCCTCCGCCGAGCGTCAATCCGCCGACGCCGACACCGCCGCAGGATCCCGCGGGCAAGAGTCGTCCCTTCGGCAGGAGCGCGTCGTAGAGCTTTTCGAGAGTGCAGCCGGGACCGACACGAATCTGCTGGTTACCGACCTCTTGCACGCGGTCGAGCAGGCTCAAGTCGACGACGAGCCCGCCATCGTTCGACGAGAAGCCTTCGAAGCTGTGACCGCCGCTCTTGACCGAGACACGGAGCTTTCGTGCGCCGGCGAAGCGAATCGCTTGCGCGACCTGCTCCGTATCCTCGCAGAGCGCGATGAACGCGGGACGTCGCTCGACGCGTCGATTGAAGCGGACGCGCAGCTCGTCATAGCGCCTCGACTCGGGTGTCAGCAGGAAGGGGAGGCTGCGATCTTCGGGGCGCGCTGCGCGCAACTCGCCACTGAGACTGAAGCCGAGTCCGACGAGGACCTGCGTGCGAAGGAAAGTCCGTCGATCGATCGAGTCATTCATCCCGCGGATTCTATCACGCGCGAGATGAGTGGCTCAAATCTCCGGCATGAAGCAGCCGACGGGTTCGGTCCTCGCAACGGCGACCGGTCTTCCCGCCTTGACGGATTCCAGCGCGTTTCGGAGATCGTGCGTACGCGGCTTCGGACGCTTCTTGCCGAGGTCGCCGTAGAGATCGTTGATG
>CAYZGY010000207.1:0-10771 GCA_964478085.1 uncultured Planctomycetia bacterium | reverse complement strand
GCCGTAGCTCGATCCTCCACCGGGACCGCTCCCCAAGACGAGTGAGCGGATGCCGGTGATCACGGCCGTGTTGCGGTCGGAGTAGAACAGCGAGCCGTTCTGCCAGATCTCCTTGAGGTCCCCGCGCTTGATGAAGGCGTAGTGATTCCACTCGCCTTTCCAACGAGACGCGTTCGGTTCTGCTCGAGAGATTCTCTGCGTGCCGTCACAGCAGCCACCGGTGTCCCAGTAGATCGTGCCGTCTCCCCACGGCGCGTGCGCGTTGAGTGTGCGCGTTCCCGAGCCATCGGGGCGATCGCTCGACCAGAAGAGAAAGTCGTTCGCCGGCTGGGAGGCGTTGCCGAAGATCCACACGGAGATCGTCACCTCGTTCGCCGCGGGGAGCGAATCGAAGGCGCCGGCGCTCGCGGATTCGATCGCGACGACGGCACCGTTCGACGCGCCGCCGAAGTCGAGCGCGTAGTCTCCGACCGAACCCGTGTGCCCGCCGCCCGACTCCGTGTAGACGGGCTTTGACGCGGCGCCTCCACCTGTGAGGGAACGTTGGCTCGTGATGGTCCCGTGAAGCTCGTTCGGCCCCGAGTCGAGCGCTGTCTCGGAGTCGGTCGGATCGTCGAAGGACCAGTAGGCGAGGGGCTCGGCGTCCGAAGGTCCCACGTCGAAACCGATCGCGGCATGGCCCAGGATCCAGCCGTTCTCCTCGGTCGCGGGAAACGGCTCGTCCGCGTCGGAGCCGCGCCACGTTTCGCCGAGCGCGTCGTTTTCGGGAACGAGGACCGCGACGTCGACACGTGTGCCCAGAAACGTCTCGAGCACCTCACTGCCTCGACCGAAGGACAGGTCCGTTCTCTGCGGTGGAAAGCCCGGCGAAAACTCTTCAGCAACCGAGCCGTCGGGCCGCACGAGCGCGAGATACTCGCCGTCCGCGTCGAGCTCGAAGTCGCTGTGGAGCTCTTCGGATGGGTCCTCCGATGCGCGATTTTTCCCAGATGCGAAGACGATCAGGAATTCACCCGGGCGGAGAACCCGAGAAGGGAAGCTCCAGCGGTCGCGGTGATTCGCGTCGTCAGTCAGGGACCAGCCGGCGAGATCGATGTCCGTCGAGCCGACGTGCAAGATCTCGATCCAGTCGCTCGAATCACCGTCGGCGTCCCGGAGACTCTCGGCGTTGCTCGCGAGGAGCTCGTTGATGATCAGGTCGGCGCGGACGACCGGCGTCCACGCCAGGAGCAAGACGAGGAGCGAGAAGCGCCTCGTAGTTCGCGAGCTTTTCGGTCGCATGGCTCTCAGTCTAACGGGCCTGGGTATCGCAGGCGAGCGTCGCGAGGCGGTCCGGCGGATCAGGGTCGCGTAGGGGCTAACGCGAGTTGTACGGCCGGGCCTCCGTCGGGTATCCTGGCTCTCGGGTTGTTTCAGAAACGATCGAGCCACTCAGCGAAACGAAAGGGGCTCGCATGTCGCGTCCGCTTCATGTCGTCTCGACACTGTTGTTCGTACTTTCGACCGGAGCTCTCTCGGCCCAGGCCGAGTTCGACGTGCCGGTTCGAATCAACATGGGAGGTCCCGAGGTCGTCGACGCCGCCGGCAATACCTGGCTGGGCGACGGTGGTGGACCGGGTGACGCGCTGAACATTCGCCCCGACGATGCCGGTGGGACGAATACGATCCCTGGCTGGTGTACGCCGACTCCGTTCTCGATCGAGAACGTCGGCTTTGCAGCGGATGATCCTGTCGCGCAGTGCTTCCAGAGCATTCGCTGGGATAACGGCGCCGACGCGAGCAACTACGTCATCGAGCTCGGCATCCCGAACGGCCAGTACGTCGTCAACATGTACTTCTGCGAGGCGTGCTGTGACAACCGTCACTTCCAGATCGAGATTCAAGGCGAGGTTCTCGAGGAGGATGTCCACCGGGCGTATTACGCCGATGCCTTTCACGATGTCGGCAAGCTCGAGTTCGAAGGAATCACCGTCGATGATGGCGTTCTCCGCATCGCCCTTCTTCCGTGTCCGCAGTGTCCGCCGCTCGACGGCGCACCCGCGAACGACATCAACGCGATCCTCTCGGCATTCGAGGTTCTTCCCGATGCGCCGTGCGAGCCTGCGGACGCGCCGCTCGGATTCAGCTGCAGCTACGACGCCGGGACGAATCGTGTCACGGGTAACTGGGAAGCTCTGCCTGGCGCAGAGACGTACCGCATTCTTCGCGACGACGTCGTCCTGATTCCGGAGCTGCCCGCCGCGATCACGAGCTTCGTCGATGCTGATCCGCCTGCGGGTGGTGCGGGGGCAACGTACACGCTCGAGGCGCTCGATGGCGACGCGGTCATGGCGTCGTGCCGTTGCACGATCTCGACGCGCGCGTGTCCGGGGCGACTCGTATGCGACGCCGACGCCGAGACGGGAGAGGTCAGCCTCTCCTGGAACGGAGCCGTCGGCGTCGACGTCGTCTCGTACGACATCGTCGCGAACGGCGTCAACATCGGAAACATCGGTGGTGACGAGACGACCTTCGTCGACACTCCGGCCGATCGCACGATCACGTACCAGGTCATTCCGGTCACCGATCCTCCCGGCGAATGTCGAACGCTGTCGTGCACGGTAGAGAATCAATCGATTCTCTTCGAGACACCGTTCCGCGTGAACGCGGGTGGTCCGGAGATCACTGATTCCTTTGGGCGCGTCTGGCTCGGCGATCAAGGCTTGGCGCTCGATCCGCTCTCGATCCGCCCCGACGATAACGGTGGCCTCAATGTCATCGAGGCCTGGTGCAATCCGAGCCCCGACACCGTCTCGGCGTGGGGATTCGATCCTGCGTTTCCGTCGGACGTCGATCTCTTCCGCAGCATCCGTTGGGACCCCGGAGCAGACGCGAGCAACTTCGACATCGTGATTCCCATCGCCAACGGCGACTACGATATCACGCTCTACTTCTGCGAGGCCTGCTGCCCGCATCGTCACTTCAAGATCGCGCTTCAGGGCGAGGTCGTCGTCGAGGACGTCAGCCAGGCAGCGTACGCCAACGGCCCGCACGAGGTCGGACGCTACGAGTTCAAGAACATCCCGGTCGACGACCGTCTGCTTCGCATCAGTCTCCTGCCTTGTCCCGAGTGCGAATGTCCCGAATGCGTTCCGCCGACCGTGATCGACATCAACGCGATCTTGACGGCCTTCGAGGTCGTCGAGTCGGGCGGCGATCCTTGCGCGGAAGAAGGCTTCCGTCTCTGCACGAGCGAGTTTGCTATCGAAATCGACGACGGCGGCGAGGTCGTCGGCGCGTGGGATCCGCCGCTCTGTGTCGACCCGGTCGGCTACCAGATTCTCAAGAACGGCGAGCTGCTGCACGAGCTTGACGCGAACACGCTGACGTTTTCCGACACCCTGACCGAGCGCGTCGGGGTCTACGAGCTCGTAACGCTTCTGCCCGAGGGCGACGATCCCTGTCCAGTGGGTATCGCGAGCGTCCTCCGCGACGAGATTCCGTTCGAGGTCCCGCTCCGCATCAACATGGGTGGACCGGCGGCGACCGACTCGCTCGGTCGACTGTGGCTCGGTGATCCGGGTCGTGGCGTGGATGCTCTTGGAATTCGCCCTGATGACATCGGTGGTATCAACGTCTTGTCCGCGGCTCAGTGGTGCGGTGCGAACGCCGTGTCGCAACGCGACTCGATGGCCTCGCTCGGTCTCGATCCGAGTGACGCCGCCGACCTGTCGATCTTCCACTCGATTCGCTACGACACCGGCGACGACGACGGCGACGGTCTCGCAGGCGCCACGGACGATCCGGACGGCGGCGACATCGACTTCCACATGGAGATCCCCGTGCCGAACGGCGAGTATTCGCTCGGCATGTACTTCACGGAGTGTTGTTGCGCGCGACACATCAACATTTACGTCCAGGGAGAGCTCGTGTTGGCCGACGCGCATCCACAGCTCTGGTCGCCGAGCGGGCGGTTCGCTCGTGTCGGTTATCAGGTCTTCGACGAAGTGGTGGTAGAGGACGGGCTCCTGCGCATCCACCTCGAGCCGTGCCAGTTCTGTCCGGGCGGCGGTGACCTCAATCCGCTCATCAGTGCGCTCGAAGTTCTTCCGATCGACGAATCATCGTCCCGTTGTCCTCATGATCTGACGTGCTCGATCAGCTTTGACGGCATCGTCACCGGTTCCTGGGCCGCGCCGCAGTTCCTCGACATCGAGAGCTACGATCTCGTTCGCGACGGCGAGGTCATCGACAGTCTTCCGGGTGACGCGACCGAGTTCACCGACGAGCCCGACTGTCGTCGTGTCTCCATCTACGAGATCGTTCCGGTCTCGGCCGACCCCGAGTTCTCCTGTGAGGGCTTGAATCTCACCTGCTCGGTGGTCGTCGACATCACCTGCCCGTTCATCGGCGACACCCGAATCAACATGGGCGGGCCGACAGCGACCGACTCGCAAGGTCGCATTTGGATCGGCGATGAAGGGGCCGCGCTCGATCCCCTCGATATTCGCGTCGACGACGTCGGTGGGACGAACGCCGTGATCAATTGGGCGATCGGTGGACTCCGGCCCGAGTCGCTCGCAGACGTCGATCTCGATCCTGCGAGTCCGGCGGATCATTCGCTCATCAGCACGATCCGTTGGGACCCGGCCGACGGTATCAACTGGGAGATGGAGATTCCCGTCGAAGACGGTGTCTACACAGTCGAGATGTGGTTCTGCGAGAACTTCCACAATCCTCCGACCGTGCGCCAGTTCGGTCTCATGATCGAAGGGAATTCGATCTCGCCGAAGTTCAGCACGACCGACTACAGCCCGGACAACCCGGTCACGGGTTGGGCCGGTCTCGTGACGTTCGAGGATGTCGAGGTCGAGGACGGTGCATTGAGCATCTCGTTCCCCGAGTGCGACCCGGTGAAGGATTGCCCGGACGCGACCGACCGCAACGCGATCCTCAATCTGCTCCGCTTCTTCCCCGAGGACGACGGAGGCGGGAACGACGATCCGAAGTTCGTCCGCGGTGATTCGAACTCGAGCGGAACGATCGACCTCACCGACGGCATCCGTACTCTCAACTTCCTGTTCACCGGAGGACCCGAGCCGACCTGTTTGGACGCCGCGGACTCCAGTGACGATGGCGTGCTCGGGATCAACGACGCGATCCAAGTCTTTAGCTACCTCTTTACGGGGGGCGGCGCGCCGAAGGATCCGGGGCCGACGACCGCGGTTTACCCGGCGACGGATTGCGGAGTCGACCCGACGGACGACGACCTCGGTTGCGCGGTCATGTCCACGACTTGTCAGTAAGTTCTCACACGGTCCGGATCAGGGAGACCGCCACGACGCGAGGCGTTCGCGGTAGGGGCGCGTCTCCCACATCCGGATCACGTTGTCGGTAAACGCCGAGACGAGTCGAGATCCGTCACGCGAGAAGCGCACGGAGAAGACCCGGCTCGTGTGACCGCCGAGCGTGAGGATCGCCGACTTTCCCGGGACGTCCCAGAGCCGCAGGGTGCCGTCCGCGAGAATCGCGACCGAGTTTGCATCGGAGGTGTGTCCGCGGAACTCGACGTGCGAGCCGCCGAACCGTGGGTCCCCGAGTCGGGCGATGCCGTCCTCGCATCCGGAGACGAGAAGCGGCTCGTTCCGATGGGCGCGAGCTCTTTCACGGGTTTCGTCGATCCGGTGAGTACCCGCGACTCGCGACCGGTTTTCAAGCTCCAGACCCGAATCGTCCCGTCGTTGGCCGACGAGAAGAGCTCGCTTCGATCGTTCGAGAACGCGACGTCCCAGGCTCGCGAGCGCGAGCCGCGAAACGTGTGCACGAGATCGAGGTCGGGAACGGTGTAGACGTAGACCTCACCGTTCTTCGATGCCGCGGCGATCCACTCTCCCTTCGGGCAGAAGCGCGCTCGCCAAACGTGACGTTGGGGGCGTTCGAAGCGCGGCGTGACGTCGACCTCGGCAAGTCGCTCGCCGCTCTCGTTGTCCCAAATAGCGAGACGATCCGCGGCGTTTCCTGTCGCGACGAACTTGCCGTCCGGACTCGTGTCGACACAGAGGACGACCGGCGGCCGGCGAAACGACTGGATCCACTCGTTCTCTCGCCAGTTCCAGCGTCGCGCGAAGTTCCCCGCGATCACGAGCAGGATCGTGTCGCCGTCGGGAGAGAACCGCGCGTCGCGGATGCGAGCGCTTCGTCTGCCTTGAGCGACGATGGTCTTCGTTTCGAGGCTCCACACTCGTACGAATCCAACGACACCTGTCGAGAGAAAGTGCTTCCCGTCGGGATGATAGTCGACGGCCGTTGCGTCGAGCTCGTGGATCCAGGTCTGCTCGAAGAGACGGCGCACGCGCTCGAGGTTTCGCCAGCGACCGTGAAACGCGATTGGGAGTCGGCCAAGGCTTGGCTTTACCGAGAGATCGCGCAAGGCTTCTTCGAGGACGGCTCGCGGATGGAGCGCCTCGACGTCATCTTCGCGAATCGATACCTAGACGAGTACGACCGCTTTCACGCGGGACTACCGACGAAGAGACAATCCCGGCAGATTGCGTTCGACGCGACGGAGAGTTGGTGGCCGATCGTGCTGCAGCATCTGCTTCTCGGCATGAACGCTCACATCAATCTCGACCTCGCGATCGCTGCGGCCGAGACGTGCCCCGGGAGCGAGATCGATGCTCTCGAGGGTGACTTCTCGAAGATCAACGAGGTCCTCGTTTCGCTCATCGACGATGTCGAGGATGCGCTCAGCAGCTTCTGGCATCCGCTCTGGCTTCTCGACAAGGTCGGCGGGCGAAGCGATGAGGTGATCATCGAGTTCTCGCTCGAGCGAGCTCGTGCCGCGGCGTGGGATTGCGCGGTTCGCTTGACCTGCCCACCGATGCGTGCGTCCCAGCGGCCCACGTGCCGGAACGTCATCGTCCAGTTCTCGAGGCCCAGGCTTCCGCGAACCTCGCCGTCGCTGTACACGAATTGCTTCTTGCCGTCCCAGACGAGGGCGACATGTCGCCAGTAGGTTCCGATCGGACCACCGAAGGCGTGGTGTCCTTTTCCGGAGACCGGGAGCGTCGAGCCTACGTTTTCCCCGATCAGCATGCTGATGCTGTTGTTCGCGTAGAACCCCGCGTCGAAGATCATCGACGTGCCGCCCTTGCCCGACGATTTGACCCAAAAGGCGAACGAGAGCGATTTCTGCTTGTCGATCATCTCCTTCGCGAGCTTGTCGAAGTAGATGTGGTCATCCTTGCCGTCGAACCGCAAGGCCTCACCAGCTTGCCCCTTCTCGGTCTTGGCCGAGCTGCTCGCGCAGAGGAGTCCGTGGTGTGCGTTGACGCTGAGATCGTCGAACCAGATGCGACCGTCTCGTCGGCTGATCGAAGGTGAGGATCAGGTGCGCGTCGTCGATGACCGAGGTGCCCGGTTCGGGATGAGTGATGGTGAGCTCACGCACGATCTTGAGCGTCTCGGCGCGAAGCACACGGTGAGAGAGCGGCGCGGCATGCTGAGCCCTTGCTTCGTTGGGGGTTGAGACCCGGTGGTCGCCGCCAGGAGGACCGGCGTCAATCTCGTCTTTTTTTCGGTCACAGCTCCCGAAGCACCGCATTCTCCTCCTGAACCTCATGACAGAAGACAGAATCATGACCCGCAAGAACGTCCGCCGATCTTTCGCCGCTCTCGTCCTTTTCGTGACCACCTTCTCGAGTCTCGCGCAAGCGAACAGCTCGTCGTTTCGCCGTGGCGATTTCAATCAGGACGACCAGTTCGACATCGCTGACCCCGTCAAGCTCCTCGACTTCCTCTTCCTCTCGGGAGGCGATCCGCGCTGTCTCGACGCTGGTGACATCAACGATGACAGCGCGGTCGACATCGCCGATTCGCTCTACGGTCTGGGCTACCTCTTTCTCGGCGGCCCGGCCCCGAGCGCACCGTTCGCGGAGTGTGGTCAGGACCCGACCGACGACAGCCTGACCTGCGAAGCGTTCCGCACCTGTCGCGTGCCGAACCTGAGCGAACGGATCGGTCACTGCGGCGGAGTCCCTGGCGGTCAGTACCCGAACTCGCTGCAGCCCGGTGACGATCTTCAGCGCGTGACGCTCGACGCGCCGCTCGCGGTCTGCAACGACGGGACGCCCGCGGTGTACTACGTGCGTCCTGCTGCTCCCGACAGCCCGCACGCCGACAACTGGGTGATCTACCTCCAGGGTGGTGGGGGCTGTCGCAGCTTCGAGGACTGTGTCGCTCGTTGGTGTGGTCGTCAAGGTGGACCGTACAACGAGGCGAAGATGAGCTCGCTCTACTGTCCCGACTCGATCGGCGGCACGGGCATGTTCCGGCGCGACGGATTCCCGAATCCGGATGCGGAGAACGCGTTCGGGGACTTCAACCAGGTCTTCGTCTACTACTGCAGCTCAGACTCGTGGTCGGGTCGCGCGTCGAACGCCGTCCTGACCTCGGAGGAAGATCCGAGTCGTCAGTACTCGCTGCACTTCCAAGGTCACAACATCGTCCGCGCCACGGTGGCCTCGCTGATGGAAGGTGGCGTCGTCTCGGACAACCAGCGTCTCAGCATGCCGTCGCTCGAAGACGCCGAATTCGTCCTGATTTCTGGCTTCTCTGCCGGCTCGGGTGGCGTGACGACGAACGGTGACTGGATGGCCTCGCAGCTCGAGCGGAACGGAACGGTCGTTCGCCTCATCAAGGACGCGTCGTTCAACCCGCGCACGGAGGTGCATCCCGATCCCGCCAAGAGGCTCGTGATCGCCGGACACCAGCGTGCTCGCACGATCAACGAATGGGAGACGCGCAGCGGTCCGAACGGTTTCCTCAACGCCTTCGTCGACGAGTCGGCTCGCGCGGCTCTCGAGGGCACGGCGGATGAGTGGAAGATGGTCGACAAGACCTACGTCTTCCACAACCACATCACTACGCCGACCTTTGTCCGCGTCGATCTCCTCGACCGTGGCACGGCAGCGACCTACGCCGAGTGGGGCATCTCTGCGCAGGAGTTCGCGAACATGATGGCCGTGACGCTCCGCGAGATTCCCCTGGTCAAGGATCGCGGAATCGAAGGCGACGCGATCACGCAGCGCGGGGGAGCCTTCGGACCCATGTGCCACGAGCACGTCGGGCTCATGTCGGACACGAGCTTCTTCGCCAAGACGGTCGACACCGTGACGGGTCAGGCTCGAACGTACCACGACACGCTCGTCCACTGGCTCGAAGGGAACGCCATCACCGTTGTCGACGATCCGAAGGATCGCTCGACGGTCTGCGGCGCGTCGGAGGAGGAGCTCGAGTAAACGACGCACCGCCCGGAGCCAGTGAACGAACGAAGCCGTGGGCCGGCCCTTCTCTCCGGAGGGCGCGGTCCACGGCTTTTTTCGAGGTGTGGAGAAAACCGTTGGCAGGCCCGTTCGGCACGTCGCCTTCGAGCTCGTCGCCGTCGGAAAGCGCAGCAACTTTTTCCGCCTCGATGGAAAAGGAAGCACGAAGCCGACGGGGATCGGCTTCGTGCTTTCTCTCGCACCGAAGGGCGCGCCTCCTGTGCCTCCCATAAACTTTCTCGGCTACGGTTGGTAGCGGCAGGCCGTCTTCTCAGGGCGAGTCGAGTCCCGGCGCGAATCCGCCGGTCCAGAAGCCGCTGACCTGGAAGCCGCGGCCGAGCTCGTCACGGTGATCTGCGACGTAGAGGCCGAAGTCGTAGTGCCAGTTCTCCCGGTCCTCCCGGTCCGTAAGATCGAAGATGTCGCCGACGGTGCCCGAATACGAGGTCGTCTCGCTCACGCCGATCTCGTACGCCGAGCCGCCGCCGTGACCGATCGCGCCCGAGAAGGAGCCCGACGCACCGATCTCGAGACCGAGAATCTTGCCCGAAACTCCGAGCTCGCCGCCGACCGGTGACGGGCGCCGAAAGCATGACCGCGAAATCGTCGCGACGAATCGCCGTCAGCCGTGACGCACCGAAGGGGTGGAACGTCTGTGCACGCTCGTCGTCGTAGTCGAACGAGCTTACGTCGATCTCGGGAGGTCCTTCGCTGTTGCCGCACTCACCGCGGTAGTCGTCGCAGACAAGCGTCAAGTCGCGGGGTTGTGGTCCGCACGACTCGTGACCCGGAACGGCGGGTGGCGCGCCGCCCGAGAAGAGGAAGTCGAGAAGCGCGATACCGTCCGAGAGGTTGACCTGATCGTCGCTGTTCACGTCGACCGAGGCGGGCGCTCGGGCTGCGGGTCGTCCGATCCGAGGAAGAGGAAGTCGAGAACGCGGATCGAGTCCGTGATGTCGAGGCGGCCCGATCCGTCGACGCCGCCGCGGCGGAAATCGTCGGCGAAAGAGAGCGACGTGATGACGAGGACGGTCGAGAGAGCCAGGAGAAGCGATCGGGTGTTCAGCATGGGAGCCTCCTGAGGTCGGTGGTGGTGGAGGATTCGCCTTCACCCTCCCCTGCGATGCTCCGGGGGCTCGCTCCTATCGATTCTGCGGTTTCTCCTAAGTTGTTTTACCTGATTGACTTTTGCTACTTCCGTAGCTCTGTCTCGAGCGACGCGTGGGCGAAGTACCAGTCCGCTTCGGCTGTCTTCGGGGAGATGTTCCGGGCTTCGCCGACCTGGCGGTGGGTCGCGCCACCGAAGAGGCGAAGCTCGGCGACTCGTCCACGTCGCTCTCGACTCGCCTCGATGCCGTATCGGATCGAAACGACCAAGACGACGAGCGCTAACAGCCCGTTGAAGAAGTCGATTGGGTGCAGTTTTTCCCTGGCACGTTCGCGTTATGACGTAACTCCCATCCGCCGCA
>CAYZGY010000206.1:0-10787 GCA_964478085.1 uncultured Planctomycetia bacterium | reverse complement strand
AACGAGGAGCGTCGCGACTCGCTCGGGCTCCGTATTTCCGGAGCTGTCTCGCGAATAGTAGATGAGGACGTGTTCGCCGGGCTCGTCGATCGAGAATGGATAGGCGGGTCGAAACTCCTCGTCGTCGAGCTTGTAGAACGTACCGACGGGGCTCGCGTCCTCGACCGTGAAGTACATCTGCGTGTGCGGAAGAATGTAGAACTTGCCGTCCTCCGCTTCCTCGACCGGACCGGCAAAACGCAACTTCGTCACCGGTGGGTCTTCATCGGGGACAAGCCCTGTGTATTCGACGTGGTACTCGTAGTCGCCCAGCGTGACGAAGTCGAAGATGTTCAAGTACGCGAGGCGCTGATTGTTCTCGCGGGCGTAGCGGATGTTGGTCCAGTAGTTGTTCGGATTGAGAACTTTGCCGTCGGATCGGACGACACGAGCGATGTCGAACTTCGCCTGTCCCGGATCGAAGACTCGCATGTAGACCCAATCTTCACGATCGGCGACCGCCCGGACGACCGCGCCGTTCGCATCGCCCATCACCGAGACGTCGAGCAGATGGTTCACGGGCAACACGTTGCAATCGGTCTCGTAGAGCGCGTCGGGAATGCGCTCGCCATCGTTGTCCGTGTCGGCGAGGAAATCGAGAAGCCCGTCGCGACCGGGCTGATCGTTGAGCACTTCGTGTGCGAGGAAGAACGCGTCGAGCGAGACGATAACCGAAGTCTCCTGGCCGCCGAGCTCCGACGCGTGCGTGTACGACGCGCTGAACTCGACAAACTCGCCGTCGAGCGAGGTGATCATGTCCCAGGCGCCTTTGCGGCATCTTGAGGGATCGATATCACCGAGATTGACCGGCCGGCTCGCCTCGGCAGTGGGCTCGTCGTCGACGCGCGAGCCGAGGAGCTGCGCGATCAGCAAGAGGCCTTGACGGTTCTCGACGATTCTCGGCTGCTTCGAGACGATCTGCACCTTCTTCGCAGGACCGAAGCCGACGTTCCGCACGAGCACACCCAACGTGAACGGGATCGGCGACTCGACGATGTCTACGGTGAACGGATCGTCCCCCTTGACGTCTCGCGGCTGGAAGTAGGTGATCTCGAGCTGAGGCTCCGGGCGGACGGTGATCCAATCGGGAATCACCTGCAGGAGGTCCGGTTGAATCTCGGTGCCATTGACCTTTCCGGCGAGGTTCACGCCGCAGAGGTAACGAATGCCCAGCGGATCTTCACCACCGGCGGCGATCTTGGGAATGATGAACCACGTGATCACCGCATGCCCCTGTGGCGGAAGTATGCCGCCGCCGTCGACCGAAGTGATTCCGGTGAGCTCTGGAGGCTGCACGAAGAACAAGTTCGACGCATCGTTCGGCTCGTCGGCAGTTCCCAGTTCGGGGTTCGAGAAGGTGAGCGCTGCGGAGAAATCGGTGAGATCGACACCCTCGTTGTTCGTGATCTCGAGAGTCGCCAAGAATCCGATACGCTCGAGCGTGAGCTCTTGCTCGATCTGAATCTTGACGCGCGCGCAGAGCCCACGCTGCTGCTGTTGCGCGAACGCGCCGCTCGAGCCGAGGAGAACGACGGTTGCGACGAGAGCCAAGAGGCTGGAAGGTCTGAGTGTTCTCGTTTTCGACATCGTCTTAAGCCCTCACTTCCCTTGCGCCTGCGTTTTGGACGGCACAGGTCGACCTTCCGGCTGCTTCGCCGCGGTGAGGTCGTTTCCACAACGTTGGTGCACGAGCACACCGTTGGCGAAGTAGAACGCGCCTGAAGTGACATCAAAGTTGTACACGGTCGTTTCTCGATCGAAGCGCTCGGTGCGAATGATCTTCGCGCGACCGTCGCCGACGGTGACGAGCTCGTCACCCGACTCGAACTCGTGCGCCGGTCTCCATCGTCCGCTCGAGCTCCAGAACCAGTGTCCGTCGGTCGTCTCGAGACGTCGGACGACATTGTCGCTCGTGACGCGATACCAGATCTCCCGGACGTGTTTCACATCGGTCTTGTAGACTCGCTGGACCCGATCGGCCTTGCCACCCGGTGACCAGACCTGATCGCCGATGGACACCTTCTCGATCGGCTTGCGGGAGCCGTCGGCCATTCGAATCGGCGTGCCCGCGGCGAAACACTCTGGGGCCCCGCTAAACCCAGCTGAGGGTCCCGTGCTGGGCCCTGAACTGCCGCCAGTTCCAGAGGACCCGCCGAAGATCTGCCGCGCGGCGCAGGATAGCGCGTTGCCGATCGCCGAGATCGGCTTTTGCAAGCGCTTGAATTGATTGAACGCCGTGATGAAGACCATCAAGCCGCTCGCGACATTGAGCGCGTTCTGTGCCTCTTCGGGCGTGAAGAAACAGAAGGTACGTCCCGCGAAGGCGGCATGCAGCGACAGGAGCGCGTCGGCCAATCCGGCGAATCCGCCCGTGGCGCAATCCGCGAAATCCGCAAAGTTCGCACCGCCGCCCTCGCCACCGCTCTCCTCTCCCGTGTAAATCACACGGAAGGGAACGTCCATCGACTGGAGCGCGGCCAACTCGGGGGCGTACTGAATCAGCGGCTCCAACGTTCCCCACGGCATGTTCGCGCCACGAATCGTCAAGTCTTCGAGCGCGACGAGGCCGATGTTCGTCGCGGTGGCGACAAAGCTCGCCTCGAACCCCGGTTCGACATTCTCGAATCGCAGCTGCGGAGGATCGACGACCAGCGCCGCGACCGGAATGTGCGTCTCGAAAGTCTGCTCGATGATGATCGTATAGCGATCCGTGAACGGTACGGGCTCCACACGGAACTCGATCGTCACGAGACTTCGAGTCGGGAAGGCTTCGACGAGCACCGCCTGGTCCGGGATGACCGTGACCACGCCGGCCTGCGTGCTGTGACCGGGAGCGACAACCTGCCACGACCAAACACCTTCCTGCACGTTCTCGATGGTCGCTTCCCCGATCAGATCGGTCTTCACCGGAGGCAGATCCTCCCGCAAGATCGTGTTGCGCATGCGAACCGTCGCGCCCTCGAGAGCTTGCCCGAGGATGTTGATCACCTTGAACTGAACGTCTCCTGACAGATTCGACGTCACCTGCGCGAAGAGGCGAACTTCGAACTCCTGCTCGGAGTTGCTTCCTCGGAAAAGGATTCGATCTTCGTGGTAGCCGAAAGTCGCGTCTGACGGAGGCGTGAAGACCACGTCGAATGTTCGCGACTCTCCCACTCCCATGTCGCCGAGAAGAATCCGACCCTCGGCGTCCGTCGGAAGCGTCGTCGCCATCCAGGGTATCGTCGACGGTGAGATCAGCTCGACGTCGTCGAGAGAGTTGAGCCCGTTGTTCACGACGGTGACCCGCGACGTCGCGATGCTACCTCGATCGACACTGACGTCGACGTAGCCGACTCTCGGGTAATCCACCACGAGTACCGGCACGGCGGGTAGCAACTCCACTGTCGCGGTGAAGGTCGTGCTCGCTCCTTGCGCAGAGATAAAGCGATACTCCATGACCCCGGAGTCCGGGGCATCGATCGCGGCCGTGACGGTCATGTCGACGCGCTTGCGCTCACCCGGTCCGAGCACGAAGTCCGGCGGGAAGTCGATCGTGCCGGTCAGCGTCGTCTCGTTGACCTCCTCGCCTTCCTCGTCGAACGTATACGCACGAACGCTGCTGCCGAATCCGGTCAGCGGCAAGTCGCCAGGATTGAGGATCTCGACGCTGAATCCGAGCGTATCTGCCTTGGACATACGAATCTCGCCACGTGGCGGATCGGCGTAGATGCGGTAAACGTCGAACTCGTCTTGGCGAATGATGTCGAAGACATCCGGGTGCGCTGCCCAAATGGTGAAGTGACCACTCAGGCCGACCGTCGGATTGAACTCGAAGACGTAGTCGCCGTTCTCGTCGGTCATCACATCGTTGAACCAGTGGAAGCCGCGAATCTCGATACCGACCTTGAGGTCGGCGTTCGGAAGCGGCTCGCCCGTATCGCGCACGATCGCCTGACCGGTGATGGTCACCGTGTCCGAGTCCGAGTAGACGTCCCGATCGGCGCTCGCCGTGCCGAAGTACTCCGACAGCACGATTCCGGAAGCCATGGCTCCACTCAGCGCGGTCCCCTCCACCTGGGCCGACGTACCGAGGGAATAGAAGCTACGGCTCGCGACGCCGCGGAATGTCAGAACAGCGCCCTCCGGCAGACTCTCGGGAATGAGAACTTGTACGTCGGCACAGAACGATTCGCCCGGGGCGATACGCATGAAGCCGCGACCATCACCGACGAATCGAATCCCGGGAGGTGAGCCTTGGAACTCGCCTCGACTGATCTCGAGACCTTCCTCGTTCTCGACGGCGACGAAGAGATCGCCGGGGAGACCACCACCGCCCTTCGTGACCACGATGTCGAGATCTGCGTGGCCGTGATTCTCGACGCAGGCGTTGATGGTCGCGAAGCCACCTGCGAGAGGAGGTTCCGCAGTGCTCAATCGAACCATGACACCGGGACGTACGACCTCGCTGATCGACAGCGACCTTCGATACCTAACCCGACTGCTGCCGGTTCCGGTCTGCGTCGCTTCGAAGTTGACCGTGTGCGTGTCGAGGCCCGGGCTCGCAGGGAACGCGAACCGCTCACTGACGGGTCCTCCCGCGGCGATCGGCAACCCGACGTTCTTGCTGGCAGAAGCGAGCTCCCCGCCGGCCGCTCGCACGTCGAAGCTCAACGCGCCGAGAGGCAGCGCGTTGTCGACGTCGAGATTCTCGAGCGCGACGTCGAGCACGTTGAAGTAGCTCGCGACGAGGGGCTCCGTGCTGCCGTCGTCACTCTGGTTGATGACGGCGCTCAGCTCGACCGGATACACCTCGACGGTTCGAGCCGGGCTCTCGTCCCCATCCGAGTTGACTCCGACAACGGCGTACTCGACGCGAGATGAGCCCGCGTAGGAGGAGTCGTTGAACGCCTTCACCACGATCGGTGCCGCGTTGAGGAGCACGCCACTGCGATAGACGTCGTACCCGACGATGCTCGGGTCGCTACTGTTCCAAGTGAGTCGCGGAGTCTGCCCGTGAACGACGAGTGCGGAAAGATCCGAAACCGCGCCGACGGTCAGATCGAACTGGACCGCATCCGCGGGGTTCTCGTTGCCCAGGCTGTCGACCGACGCGATCACGTACGTGTAGAGGCCGCCGACCGCCGGGTGGTCGTTGAACACGAATGCCGCGATCGATGCGACACGAGCTCCGTTGCGGTAGACGAAGAACCCCGCGGGGAACTCACCCTCCGACGGAGGCGCCCAATTCAACGTCACACCGTGATCCCCGAACTCCACCGTGACGTTCTCGGGCTTGTTCGGCGGCGTGCGATCCGACGTCGCGGTTGTCGCGATCGAGAGATTGCTCTCGGCTCCACGACGGAGCGCAGAGACCGCATAACAATAAGGACCGTCAGCAGGCGGAAGATCGACGATCTCTGTCGTGGTCAGACCGTCCGCGACGAGCACGCTCGGCGCAGTCGAGCAGTCTCCATCGGAACGATAAAGCCGGTAGGTCTCCGCGGTGGGCACTGCCCCCCAGCCCAGACGGATCTCCCCACCGGCCTGGGCGATCGACGCCAGCCCCACCGGCACGCGGGGCGGATCGGGGAACTCGGTGTTGTAGATCTCGACGCTTGCGCCTTCCGAGATCAACGTGCCGACGTTTCCGAGGATGTCCTCGGTCTCGAGCGAGAAGAGCGCGATGCCCTTCCCCATCGCCGGCGTGAGCGTCAGCGGCCCACTCCAGTTCTTGCCGGAGCCGGCGAGGAGCAGCACGACGGGATCGCCCTCCGGAGGAGTGAAGGTCAGGGTCGGAGACGTTCCGAGGACCATCTCCTCGTCGAGCGTCAAGGACAAGATCAAGTCGACGTTCTCGGTGACTTGAATCGGCGCATCTTCGCTCAAGGAGATCGATCCACCCGGTCCCTTCGTATCGATGATGAACGCGACACCCGACGGCGATCCTGCGAATCGATTACCCGTCGCATCACGCCCCGAGACGTAGATCTGCGCTGCGCCCGATGGTGTGCTTTCCTCGACCTCGAAGCTGCCGGTGAACGTCAGGTCGTCCTCTTGCACCAAGGTCACGGCGTGCGGCGAGAGCGAGGCACCCGGCAGAACGGTCAGGCTGGGAATCTGCAGCAGGAGCTCGCTCGCGGTCAGGGTCATATTCACCGTGCCGACACCGAAGGGGGGCGGACTGCTGAACGCGACCGCGAACTCGGGAGCCGTATCGTCGTAGCGGGCCGAGACGACGTTCGAAAGGACGCTCGGGTTCCCGGCGCTATCGAGACCGACAACGCCGTAGTAGAACGTGCCGTCGGTGACGCTCGAGTCGATGTACGACAGGGAGTCATAGTCACGCTCGATCCGGATCGCCTGACCGGCGTTCGAGAACGCGACTCCGAGACGATAGATGTCGAACTTCTCGGGGCGCTCACCGGTCTCAGCGTAGGTCCACTGCAGCTCGATGCCGACGCCGACGCGAATCGATGGCGTCAAGAGAGTGGGCGCTGCGGGAGGCCCGGTGTCGAGCACGACGTTGACGTCGTTCGAGTTCTCCGAGATTCCGACGGAGTCCTCTGCGACAGCGACGAGGTGATTGTCGCCCTCCGCGAGAGTCACGCCGACGATCTCGAACTCTCCGTCGGCATCCGCGACGGGAGTACCGACCACGAAACCGTTTCGGGACACCCGAACCGGAGCGAATCGCTCCGCGGTACCGCGTACCGTGATGGGCCCCGAACTCACCACGAGCCCATCGAGGGGAGCAGTAATCACCGGAGGAGGCGGAGGAACAACGGCGAGAACCACGTTGCGCTCCACTGAGGCAAAGTTGCCCGCAGGGTCTCGTGCGACGATACCGACGCGATGCACCTCGTTATTGAAGAGACGGACATCCCAACGGTAGTCGAGACGATCGCTCGAAACCGTATGGACGACGACCCCGTCGATGGAGAACTCGATCTCGTCGACACCGAGCACTGCGCGCGCTTCCGCCGTGACGTCGATCGGCCGTTCGATGACTTGCCCCTCGACGAGGCTGAAGGAGTCGATGACCGGCCCCTCCGTCACGTACGTGATCGAGACCGAGACAGGATCTCCGATCTCGCCCGTGACACTCTTGAACTGCGCGAAAACCTGCTTCTCGCCGCCACCGGGCGAAAGCTCGAAATCGAGCGCCGGCACGAACGGCGCGAAGGGAACGCCGGCGAAGAGCGAGTCTTCGCTGACGCGCATCTCGTCAGCAGTTCGACAAGCAAGTCGCAACGAGACATCGCGTGCCCCCACCTGGGTCTGGCCATCGGCCGTGCCGATCGCGGGCGTCAGCAGTGGCTCTCCCTCGAGGAAGTCGGTCGTGTCGACCGTGCCGTCAAGCAATGTCGCGATCGTCGCTTCGTCAGCCGTGCCCCACCAGTTGGACACCGCGGTCAGACCGTTCGCTCCCTGCGCCGAGGCACCGGTATCGTTCTGCTTGATCACCGAGTTGCGAATGGTCAATTGCGCGGTGTCAGAGGTCTCGACACCGACGTCACTGAAAGCGATCAAAGCCTCCTCGGTGATCAGCGTCGCCGTTCCACGCAGGGCCAGGGCAGCGCCCGAAGCGTGCCGTACCGTCAATGCGTCGATCGTAGGAGATCCGCCCTCGAGTACGACACCATCGCTGTAGTCGACAATGACGTGTCGCAGAACGGAGCCGGACGCAGCCGTCTGAAGCACGATTCCCGGCCAATCACCGCGGCTCGGCGTCGATCCTTCCACGTCGTTGATCGAGGTCATCTTGACGGGATCGAGCGCCGTTCCGACAATCGACAAGACGCCTGCCTCGACCCGAATCCCCGCGCCCGCCGCGAACTGCAGCTCCGTGCCCGGTTCGACAGTGAGCTCGGCACCACCGCGAACGACCATCGTCTGGAGAATCTGAACGACCTTCTCCGCACCCCCTCCGATCGTCAGGTTCTCCGTGATCTCTCCCGCATCGGTGGCACTCCACGACCGCGTCTCGACGGCAACGAGAAGCTCGTCAGCGATATTGAAGCCCACAACGGCGAAGAAATACGTCTTCGTACGGTCGAGTCCCGCCACGAGATGGTCACGGGCCCCGACACCGAAGGTCGCCATCGGGGTGAGCCCGTCGACCGAGGCAAAATCGCTATCCTCGACGTAGAGCGCGAATCCGTCGAATCCACAGATGCCTGCAGCGTCGTAGACCCACGAGACCGCGGCCGTGCCCGGATCGGGTCCGGCACCTACGCTGAGCTCGGTAACCGCGGGTGGCACGTCGCGAGCGATCGTCAACTCGACCGGCGTGACGTTCGTCGTGCTATTGCCGGCACTGTCCGCGGCAACGACAGCGAGGAAGTAGGTCGTGTCGAGCTGAAGACCGATGAACTCGTAGCTGCGCGCGTCCGAGGCGAGGCTCGCGAGCGGCGTCAGTCCGACGACCGTTGTGAACGAATTCTGGGAAAGGTAAACGCGGAACGCGGTCAAGTCGGGCGGCGGTGCGTACGCGTTCCAGTCGAGAGTTGCCGACTGACACGTCGTCGAGGCCAGCTCGAAGGGCACCCCTGCGGGCGCGGTCGCGTCGAGGTTGAACGAATGGGCGTCAGGCACGCGCTCCATCTCGTTCCCCGACGGATCTGCTCCGAGCGAAATTGCGACAACCACCGTGCCGTCCATACCAGGGGCGAGGTTGATATCCGGCGTCTCGTAGGTGTCGTTCGGGTAAAACGTCGTGAGCCACTGACCGCCCGCGGGAACGACCGGATCGCTCGCGCCGTCCGAGTCGAGAGTGATGCCGGGCTCGACCGCGGGATCCATCGAGCTCCCGAATTGGACGACGAGGCGATAATCGCTGACCGAAGGCATCGGGTCGAGCTCACGGCCTTGGAGCGACGCCGCCTTGCCGCGGACGAGAAGCAGCCTCGGTGCGATCGTATCGACGAGCGTCAACTGTGCCGTGTTGCTCACCGGGTTCCCGGCGATATCCGTGAGGAGATCCGACGGATCGACGATCTCATCACCGTCGATATCGAAACCCACGGTGATCTCGACGATCGCCTCGTCGAAGGCCGAGTTCCACGAGATCCGATTGAGTGATCCGTACTTTCCGCCCTCCGGCGAGAGATTCGTATTGGCCTCGGTGCTGCTGTCGGAGAGTGCCGAAGACCGCATCGCCTCGTTGAAGCGGAAGTGGTACTTGTCGCCGATCGACAACGCGCCGTTCCCGTCCGTGTCGTCAAAGAAGACCCCCACGAGCTCCGGAGCCGTTCCGTCACGGCCCTGGAGCAGCTGCGTACCCGTCACCTGATTGCCCGCGACGTCGGTGACGAAGCTGCTCGGCACGACGATCTCATCGCCGAGAACGTTGTAGCCGTTCGTGACGGTCACGGTGACCTCGCGCCCGTTCGCGGACCAAGCCACGGAGTTGAAATCACCGTAACGCTTTCCACCGGTCGGTCGCAGGTGGAAATTCGCATCAGGCGTGCCGTCTTGGATAGCAGCCGCGTTCATCGTCTCGCTGAAGTGGAACACGTACTCATCACCGACGCTCACCGCGGTGCTTCCGTCGACGTCGACCCACGAGATTCCCGTGAATGCCGGTCGCACGGTGTCGATGTCCGTCAGACGCTGGGTGCCGACCGCCGAGTTCCCGAAGGTGTCGGCAAGACCCGTCGGCGTGATGAGCTCGGATCCCGTCACGGTAAAGCCGCTCGTCAACGCGACCAAGACCGTGCGCGCGTCCGCGCTCCACTGAATCACGTTCGTGTCGCCGTACGAGAGTCCCCCTTCGGGTAGCAGCTTCGTGTTTGCCTCGGTCGTGCCATCCGAGAGCAATGAGGTATCCATCTCTTCGGAGAACTCGAAGTGGTACGTGTCGCCCTCCGTCAGGGACTGACTGCCGTCCACGTCATTGAAGCGCACCGCCGTGAATCGCGGAGGAGTCAGCTCAGCGACGTCTCGCAAGAGCCAGATCTCGGTCGCTGCGGAGCGAATCGACGTATCCGGATTGTCGTGAACGAACTGCAAACGCAGATTGCCGTCGGCGTAGTAGGACGACGGGATCGAGAACTCGTACTGCACCGGAGAGCCGGTCGGCATGACGATGGATCCGTGGATCGGATTGCCCGCTCCGTCCGTCAGGCTCTGAATGCTGCCCGACGCGTCCCCACTGAAGTAGCTCGTACGGACCTTGTAACGCTTCGACGTCTCGAGGCCCGTGTAGTCGACGATGACGACGTTGGGATCCCAGGCCATCGTGCGATCCGCTCGGCGGCTGCCGTCCCACTCATCCGAGAGCATTCCCTGCACGAGCGTCGGCGCGAGGATTGATCCTGTCGTCGACCCTGTCGTTGCCGAGTAGTTGACGTAGGAGTAATCGGTCGCGACCTCGGTGCGGAACGGAGCGAACGAGACGGTCCCCACGATGCTGTCGCCGGTCCCGCCAGGGTTGTTCGTCGACTCGAGCGGACCGCTCATGTCGACATCACCCCACCAGGTCAGCGTCGCGTCGACCGACGCCGCTCCCGAGTTGCGAATACCGTGACCACGATTGAGGAAGATCTGATTGTTGTCCGCAGAGACGACCGAGGCTGCATAGTTCTCGACCTCGATGCCGTCCGAAAGATTCGTCGAGATCTCGCTGAACGTGATCGTAGGCGTCGAATTGCGACTGACGCGGATTCCGTCTCTGTAGTTGCCCCAGATACGATTTCCGATCAGCGAAGGCGCACATTCGCCAATGTAGACGCCGTCCTTGCTGTTCTGTGAAATCTCGGAGTTCT
>CAYZGY010000205.1:0-10944 GCA_964478085.1 uncultured Planctomycetia bacterium | reverse complement strand
GCGAACGTCGTAACGCGATCGCCCGCTCGCGTCCGGCAGGTAGGCGTTCGCATAACTCTCCGTCCCGATGCCGAAGTAGACGCTACCATCGCGGCGGTCGAAGAGCCCGCGGCCGTGCGTGTAGCTCGGCGGCGTCAAGTCTGCGCCGATCGGCGAGACGAGACGCCCGCGACTCTCGAAGAAGAGCTCCGAGCGATCCTCGAGCCCATCGCCGTCGGTATCGCTCAGGAGGAAAATATCGCCTCCGTATCCTACCGCGTAGAGCTTGCCGTCCTCGCGAGAGAGGACGTTGTTGACGTTCGGCAAATCGACAGGAAGCCGCTCGACCTCGAACCCGGGCACGAGGACGTGGCACTCGGGCGGATTCGGAACGGTCTCCAGGAAATGGCCGCGAACGCCGGCGACTGCTCCCGCCGCCTCGGAGAGCCCACGGTGCTTCTCGCGTAAGTACGCGCGCACCGCGTTCAACTCGTCACCACTCAGGACACGATCGAAGAGCAGAAGCTCGGCGATGTCTCCGTCGAGGAAGCCACGCACTCGAGTCGGCTTCGCGATGTTCGAATACGATCGCGCGCCGACGAAGAGCTCCTCGAGCGAGAGCCTCTGCGGATCGCGCGATCGCGTGAGACCAGGCCCCCGATCGTCGATCACGACGCGAATCGACTTCAGCGTCGCGTGCACCTCGACGAGATGAAACTCGCCAAAGGAAAGACGCTGCGCCATCAGATCCTTCATGCCGCCGAACCCGGGTCCCTCGACATTGACGACCTCGAAAACCGTCGACGCATGACCCCACTGATCGATATTGAATCCGCTCAGGTAGTCGTTGCGCCCGAACGCGCTCGCACCGAGGAAGGCGCGAAACTCGCCGGCGTTCGAGTGAGGAGAGACGATGCCGAAAAACGAGAACTCGTAGACGCTCGCGCCTCCCGACGTGCTCGAGAGAAAATCGTCCTCTCCGTCGAACCGCACGAACGCGTGCTCGCCGAGCCGGCGAAAGACCGGCTGGGCCGCCGGAACGCGCTGCACCAGGTGACGCTGCCTTCCCGACGCGTCGAACCACGTGTCGAGCTCCATGCCCTCCGCGAGCGGATGACGCTTCGTCGAGAGCTTTCGAACGACCTCGGGCTGCACAGCGGCGTCGAGCCAGAGAGTCAATCCTCGGGTCACCGAAAGGCGATCGTCCCCCCAAGCCTCCTGCGCCGACGAGACACGAAGAATGCCGACGAGACAGGTGGAGAGGGCGAAGAGGAAAAAGAAGAACTTCATCATTGCTGAGCCGATTTCGTGGCGAACAAGCGTCTTTTCGATGTATCGGATGTTCGCGCCCGAGACTTGCCTCGTCCATGATGTTTCGCTTCACGCGAGAACGGAAACCGATGGATTCGACACTCCCCCGCACCGTGGCGATCGCCCTCTTCGCGACCGTCTTGACGACCTTCTCTGACGCCCAGGATCTCACGGATCGAGAAAAGCGCCTCGCGAGTGGTCACCCTCGTCCGAGCTACTTCGATGTCGAGGACATCGCCGCGATGGAGGCCGCGCTCGACAAGCAACTCGCTTCGCGGGACCGTCACTCGTTCTCACGCGGTTGGTGGGCCTGGGATCGCTTGCGCGCTCGGTACGTCGACGGCGGTCGAAAGGAGAAGCACGCACTTCGCATTCTGCGCTCGGTCTTTCGCGGCCTTCTTCTCGACGCGCACCAAAAGCTCGAGGCCGCCGGCGAAGGCGATCTCTTCTACATCTACTTCGTCACGACGGCTCCCGGGACCAAGACCGCGCGCAAGCTCGGTGACCGAACCCTCGTACGCGACAAACACGGCGGCGGTTACCACGGCGGCTGGGGTGGCGCGGCGCGAATGCGGATCTACAACGAGCTCGTGCGCGAAGGCATGTTGACCGCAGCCGAGCAGGAGCACTTCCGAAAGATCGTCGAGCAGAGCCTGTCGAAACGCTTCCTCGATTTCCGCCGCGGCTCACAGTCTGCCGACAACCACTCGTACGGCAATGCCGGTGGCGTCGCGCTCGGGCTGAAGCTCTTTCCCGATCATCCCAACGCCGCGGAGGGGCGCGCCTGGGTCGACCGAATCTGGGGGAAGCTCTCCGACTTCGGTGACTGGAAGGAGTGGACCTACTACCCGTACGGACCGATCTTCCTGCACGGGCTCATCGACATCGCCGAGGCGACGGGACGCATCGACGATCCGGAGGAACGCGCGCTCATCCGTTCTGTTGCGGGACGCGTTCTCGAGATGGTTCACGGCGCTGGCGTACGCGGGAATCCGAACTCGGGCTGTCGCGTGCGTCGCGACCGTACGCCGATTTACGAGGACCCGTGGAACCACGGCTACTACGAGGTCGAAACGTCTGCACGCGACGGAAACTTCTGGTACCGTCTCGCGCAGCACTTCCGCGATCCCGAGTACCTCTGGGCAGCCGAGCAAGTGCTCCTCGGCGGTCGTCCTGCGAACGGAAGGGTGCCTCCCGAATACGAGGCGGCGTACAAGAAGCGCTTCGGATGGTTCAGCGAACGAGGCATCGAGCCGAGACAACCGACGCGACGCGCCACGATCGGTCACCTGAGCCCCGCGAAGAGCAAGATCCCCGAGCGGATCTATCTCAACCACGGCAGCGATCCCGGCAAGCCGATGGCCTCGTTCTTCCTCTACGAGCACAAGTCCGCCCACCTCGACAACGTTTCGGGTCACCTCTTCGAGTACAGCGCCCGCGGCGCGAAATTCCTCGGGACGGCGGGCAAGTACAACAACGTGTACAACCGTGACAAGACCCTCAAAGGCGGCGGGACGGGTGAAGAGAGCCTCGACCTCTTGCTCGTGAATCACCAACGTCACGCGTTTCCACTGCACCCCGATCGTCTCGGCGACGAACGCGATTTCCTCCGACGCGGATCACTCGAGCATGAGCCGGAATCGACGCGAGCCGAGAACAACGACGCCGGCGACGCCTACGGCCACTTCTCGTACCGGGACTACTACGGCCCGGGGAGTCATTGGCTCCGGCAGTCGACTCTGACGAAGGAAGGAGTGCTCGTCGTCGCGGACACCTACGTGGGTGGCGAGTCGCTCGGTGAGGACTACCTCGCCGGACCGGTCTGGCACCTCGCCAAGAATGTCGAGTTCCCGGAAGGGCGGCAGGACCGCAACTGGTTCGACGCCCCGGCACTCGATCACGCCTGGTGGCAGAAGGACCCGCAGCGCGTCGTCCTGTGGTTTCACGCCGACGGAAAACTGACGTTCGGATCGGTACAGCAGCGTCACTCCCAGGACATCCACCCGAATCGGACGGTCTTCGCGTCACGTCCGATCCGAGCTGGGAAGAAGGAGCGCTTCCTCTCGATCTTCGTACCGCACGCGACGAGCACACCGGCGCAGAAGATCGCCACATCGATCGAGTCGAGCGTCGACGCGCAGGACGTGTTCGAAGCGAAGGTCGGTACCGTTCGCGTGAACATCTCGCCGGACGGCAACTGGATCGTGAATCGTTAATCGACTCGATCGAGCAGAGCTCGAAGCCCGCTCAGGATGTCGTCCGAGACGAAGGGCTTGGCGACCTGAAGGAGCTGATCCGCTTGGATCTGTACGCGTCGCTCGAGGTCGTCGTTGACCGACTCGAGCCGCCGATTGGACTCCTCGAGGTCATGCTGCTGCGAACGGAGCGGCAGGACCAATGCGACAATCTCGACGACGTGGCTCCGGCTCCCGAGTGTGTCGAGGACGACGAACGGATCCGATCGAAACTCCGACCACTCTCGCCGATCGAAACCGTCCGGTCGTCGCGGGAAAGACGAACGATCGGTGGTTTCGAATCGGGTCCGACTCGTAGCGTCCCGTCGATCCATACGCCGCCATCACGATCGCCACGAATGTCGCGAGCTGTCATGCCGGGGTGAACGATCGAACGCGATGAAGCTCGCGGGGCAAATCGAATCCAAGCACTCCGGCTCGATGCCAGGATGCCGTCTCCCGATCGTGTGAGCGACACTTTCTCCCCACGAGCCCACCCGGTCGGTGTCGCGACTTTCTTTCAGGTCGACCCTGTACGCTGCAGGACGCGACCGTCATGTTCCAAGACCCACACGTTTCCCTTCGCATCGTTGAGGACCGAAGCCACGAAGAGGCGAGAGAGATCGGGGTCGTTCGAACGGTCTGCCTGTCCGTCTCCGATGCAGGATAGGCGATTTCGAGAGACATACCAGATCTTGCCGTCAGCACTCTCGGCAACACCAGCGACAAAATCGGGCCTCGCAGGAACGAACTCCGTGTGCCACTGCTCACCGTCGTAGCGAATCGCGCGGGCCGCCTCGTCGTCGTAGCCGTCGATCAAGAACAGAGGCTCGGTAGACCACGAGTAAGCCAAGCCTCGACGGACGATCTCACGAGTCTCACCGTGTAGCCACCGCTTCCAGCTTCCGTCCTGGAACCACGCCGAAGCAAGCGCTCCGCCGTGCGTCCCGAAGGCCCAAATGCCGAATCTTCTGGAGCTCACGACACTTTCGACGCTGGCCATCAATCCGTCGCGCTCGTCGAACCGTACTGCGTCCGTGCCCCTCACCTGGATGACGGCACCATCACGCAAGAACCAGCGACGGCCTTTCTCGTCATCGCACTGAAACGTCAGCTCACGGTAACAAGTCCAACGCGCTGAGCCGGTCTCGCGACGTTTGACAACTTCACCGTTGGCGGCCCAGATCACGCCGTCGTCGCACTCCAAGATTCGAGGCCGGGTCGTTCCCAGCCACCTGCGCTCATGATCGAAGAGCGTCTCCCCGTCTCGAAGAACGAGGAGTCGCGAACCGTCGAGCACCCAGACGGTTCCGTCTCGCGGAGCGAAGAGGAATCGTGCATTGTTATCGTGGCGCCAAGACAGTCGAGGTGTCCGCGGGACCCAATCCGTCCCGTCGTAGTACCACAGCTCCTCCGAGTCCGAGCGCAAAGCCCAGACGACACCGGTCGAGGTGCACGCAATCTCCGTCGGCTCCGACTGCCCCGGGGGAAAGTCGTCGTCGAAGAACGTCCAACGAAGAGCGCTCGGATCGTTCCCGTCCTGCTGTGCGCGGGCGACCTGACCATCGCGAAGCGCGAACCAAACGTCGGACTCACCCGATCGAGCGAGATGACGCACGACGAGTGACTGCGCGTCAGGGATTCCCGTCCAACGCGACCACTCTCCCCGGTGATAAACCAGGAGACCGGACCGACGGCCCGCCCAGACACTCGCGTCCGGCCCAGCGAGGATGGTCCGCATCGGTACGTCTTGCCCCATCCCCGCAAGATCGAACTCCCTCCACTCGTACCCGTCGTAGCGCACGACCCCGGATCGTGTGCCGAACCAGATGGCCCCGTCCTCGGACTCCGTCAACGACCGCGCACGGCGTCCGCCGAATCTCGGAACGGCTCGCCACCGAAAGAGCTCGTAACGAGGTTCACCGTACTCGATCGTGAACGGTTCGGCCGCGTGCGAATCGAGCAAGCCGAGTCCCGATTCGGCGACGAGCACGACCATCATGATCGTGAACCAGCGACGCTTTCCCGAGCGCCGTGGGTGGTAGGTGAATCCCATGGGCGACGCCTTCGCGAACTCGAATTCTACCGAGAGCACCGAACAAGATCCCGCCATGCGGACGCGGCGCTCGATACCTTCGTTGCGATTCTCGCGGCCCGCCTGCAAGATTTAGGCTGACGATTTCGCGAACGACCATCCCCATTACGAGGAAAGCTCATCCGAAAGCTCTACACCGCGGGCGGCGCCGTGCTGCTCACGCTCAGCATCATCGTCGTCGGTCAACAGATCGACTGGAATCGGGACGAAGCGAACGCGCAGATCCCGGGTCGACAGGCAGACTTCAACTTCATCGTCGAGATCGAGGGGATCACGGCAGGCAAGTTCGCGGAGGTCGGCGGACTCCCTGCAGAGATCGAGGTCATCGAGTATCAGGACGGCGACGCTCCACTCGTGCGCAAGCGACCCGGGCGCACCAAGTACAGCAACATCACGCTCAAGCGTGGCTACTCGACAAACAACGACCTGTTCCAGTGGACGCAGCAGGTGGCGAACGGGGATCAGAAGCGCCGATCGGCATCCTTGATCGTCCAGAACGGTCGTGGCGAAGAGGTCGAGCGCTGGAACCTCTTCGAATGCTTCCCGGCCAAATGGAATGGGCTCAGCCAGATCGGTGAAGGCGCGACACTCGCGATCGACAAGATCGAGATCGCTGTCGAGCGCGTCGAGCGCGTGCTGCGTTAGGAAGGAAGGACGTCATGTCACCTCAGACCATTCGACGCCACGCTCTCCGCGTGGCAGTGTGCATTTCTCTGCTGAGCGCACCGGCACAGTCCTTCGCGTCGAGCATCGGCGGTATCGGCGGAACCGGACACATCGGGGCGAGCCAGGCGACCCGACAGGTCATCTTCGGACTCGGGGTGACGGCCATCGCCGCGGCAGACCTCGACGGTGACGATCTCGACGAGTGGGTTGCCGCGACCCCTGACGGAACGTTCCTCGTTCGGAGCCAGGACGGATCCAAAGCTGTCCTCGGCACGCGAAGACCCGTCACGTCGCTCGCCGTCATTCCGGCGACGCCCGATCGCGACGGCGGTGTCGTCGCGACATTCGCGAGAGGCGGCATCGCCGTGTACGGTACGGACCGCGAAGCGCTTCTCGCCCTCGCCGACGATTCGATTCGCGCGCGCGGCTCGAGCGTCTTCGACTTCGAGGGAGATGGGCTGGTCGAGCTCGTCGGCCTCGACGAGCTCTCACGCGTCGTCGCCATCGATCCGGCGGTCGGGATCTCGCAAGCGTTCGACACTTCGGAGCTTTCGCTCGATGCGAACGCCGCGCCGTTCCCGGAGCCCGGGACCGATCCGACGCCCAACCAGATTCCCTGTGATCCGTAGGCCGAATCCGTGAAATATCCGAAACAGCTCCTCACCTTCCTGATCGCAACGCTCGTCGTCACGGCCTCACAACCGGTCGACGGATCCGAAAAGACCAACATCGTCTACATCATGGCCGACGAGCTCGGTTACTACGAGCTCTCGCACATGGGCCATCCGCACATCCGCACGCCCCATCTCGACCAGATGGCGAAGGAAGGCGTTCGCTTCACGCAGGCTCTCGCCGGCTCGTCCGTTTGCGCGCCGACTCGTGGCTGCCTGATGACGGGCAAGCACTCGGGGCATACGTCCGTGCGATCGAACGGCGGTGGCACGCCACTGCGCGCGGGGGAAGAGACGATCGCGTCGGTGCTCGAGAAGGCCGGCTACGCATGCGGCGGCTTCGGCAAGTGGGGTTGCGGAGGACGCGGTTCGACGGGAGTGCCCGAAAAGCACGGCTTCGATCGCTTCGTCGGTTACTACGATCAGGTTCACGCTCACTCGTACTACCCCGCGTACATCGTCGACAACAGCAAAGAGCTCGTCCTCGATGGCAACTCGGGAGGACGCAGTGGCAAGACCTACTCGCACTACGTCATCGTCGAGGAGGCGAAGAAGTTCATCCGCGAGAACAAGGACCGCCCGTTCTTCTGCTACATGCCCGTGACGCCGCCGCACGGTCTCTTCGATCTTCCCGATTCGGATCCCGCTTGGGCGCTTTACAAGGACAAGCCCTGGCCCGAAGCGGCGCGGCGCTACGCGGCGATGGTGACGATGCTGGACCGACACGTCGGCGAGGTCTTCGCACTCCTTCGAGAGCTCTCCCTCGACGAGAACACGATCGTGTTCTTCTGCGGTGACAACGGCGGCAGCGACTACTTCAAGTCTTCCGATCACCCGCGAGGATTTCACGCGCCGAACGTCGACCCGCGAACGAAGGTCCAGTTCCGCGGCCACAAGCGCAACCTCTACGAAGGCGGCCTGCGCATCCCGATGCTTGCCCGTTGGCCCGGCAAGATCGCGCCGGATCGCGTGAGTGACTTCCTCTGGTACTTCCCCGACGTCCTCCCGACACTCGCGGAGATCGCCGGCGCGAAAGCGCCAGAAGACATCGACGGCATCTCGATCCTCCCGGAGCTGATCGGCGAGAAGGCCGCCGGCCGGAAGCAGCAGAAACACGAATTCCTTTACTGGGAGCTCGGCGATCAGGTCGCCGTTCGATACGGAAACTGGAAGGCGGTCCTCCCCGGCAAGCGTGGGCGAGGAAAGAACGCGACACTCGCACCGTGGGAGCTCTACAACCTCGATCGCGACCTCTCCGAGACAAAGAATCTCGCCGACGAGCGCCCCGATCTCCTCGCGAAGCTCCGCGCGTTCGCGAAGAGCGCACACACGCCCGCCGTCGAAGGCGTATTCCACAACCGAGAGATTCACGAGAAAGACCGCCGAGCCAAGTGGGGTCCCGCTGGCGACCCGAATCCCCGGAAACGCGGCCCGGCGCGCAAAGGACGCAAGGTCAACACGCTGCCGAAGAAGGGCCTCCTTCCGAATCGAGGCTGGAAGGTCTTGCGAGCGAGTAGCGAGTCGAAAGGCAACGGCAAACTCGCGAAGAACGCGATCGATGGCGACCCACGCACCTGGTGGCACTCGAACTTCGCCGGCGGCCCCGAGAAGCACCCCCACGAGCTCGTCATCGACCTCGGCAAGACCGAGTCGATCGGCGGCTGCGTCTTTCTCGCTCGCCAGGACGGCAGCTGGAACGGAGTCATCGGTCAGTGCGAAGTCTACGTCAGCGAGTCCGCGACGAACTTCGGCGCCGCCGCGACCCAGACAGGCTTGCGCAAGGTCGCGACGGCGCAGAACGTTCGCTTCGAGAAGACGGTGCGAGGACGTTACGTTCGCATCCGGATCCTCTCCGAGATCAACGGCGGCCCGTGGGGCTCGCTCGCGGAGCTCGGATTCCTGGAGGGGGAGTAGCTGAAGGGAGGCGAGGAGACTCAAGCGTCTGTGAGTCTTCTCATGGAGCACGTATCGATGTCTACGATGCGCGACAGAGCGCCGCGGTTCACGAAATTCGAAGAACCCCGTTCCCGGTGGAGTCGTCGACAAGTACTTACACCCGAGTCAGAGGAACGCGGATACGATCGTGGCTGATCCGATTCCGGTTCGAGAACAGCCACAGAACAAGTCCCATGAAGATCTTGCGAAACGTCTCCAGCCTCGCCGCGATCTGCCTCTTGACCGTTCCGACGACGGGCTCGGCCGATTCCGAAAAGCCTGCGAAGGTGACCTTCAACGAGCACATAGCACCGATCGTCTTTCAGAGCTGCACCGAGTGCCATCGCCCCGGCGAGCCGGCGCCGTTCACGCTCGCGACGTACAAGGACGTCCGCAAGCGCGCCAAGATGATCCGCAAGGTGACGAAGAGCCGCTTCATGCCGCCGTGGCACCCCGTTCCGGGTCACGGCGACTTTGCCGACTCGCCCCGCCTGACCGAGAAGCAGATCGCGCTCATCGACCAGTGGGTCGAGTCGGGCATGGAGGAGGGTCCGAAGGACAAGCTCCCGAAGCCGCCGAAGTTCACGAAGGGTTGGCGACTCGGCAAACCCGATCTCGTCGTCTCGATGGACGAGGCCTTCGAGGTCCCCGCGGACGGCCCGGACATCTATCGCAACTTTGCGCTGAAGCTCGATCTCGACGAGGACAAGTGGGTCACGGCGGTCGAGATGCGACCCGCCGCGCGTTCTGTCGTCCATCACGTACTCTTCTTCCTCGACGACTCCGGTACGGCACGACGACGTGATGGCAGCGACGGCCGACCCGGCTTCAAGGGCATGGGCTTTCAGATTTCCGGCAGTCTGGGTGGCTGGGCGGTCGGTGGAACTCCGCGCAAGCTCCCCCTCGGGCTCGCACGGCCGCTGCGCAAGGGATCCGACCTCGTCCTCGCGACGCACTTCCATCCTTCGGGCAAGGTCGAGCGCGAAAAGACGACGATCGGCCTCTACTTCGCCGAGAAGAAACCGAAGCGAACGATCACCGGCTTCCAAATCCCGCCCGTCTTCGGTCGCTTTGCGGGAATCGACGTCCCACCGGGCGAGAAGGAGTACAAGATCGGCGGCACGTTCAAGGTACCGGTCGACATGGAGCTCGTCACGGCGAGCGGCCACGCGCATTACATCTGTCACAAGATGAACGCGGAAGCGACGCTCCCCGATGGACGCAAGATACCGCTCTTCCGCATCGACGACTGGGACTTCAACTGGCAGGGCAACTACACCTACGAGAAGCCACTGCGCCTTCCGAAAGGCACGATCATCGAGGCCGAGCTCATTTACAACAACTCGGAGAGCAATCCGCGCAACCCCTTCTCTCCCCCACGCCGTATCAAGTGGGGTCGCGAGTCGACGGACGAGATGGGCAGCCTGATCTTCAACTGCATCGCTGCGAACGAGAAGGACTACCGCGAGCTCAAGGACGGCATCCGCTCCGAGCAGCGCCGCGGCATCGCTGGGAGCTCCGGCCGGTCGGGTGGACGCGCGAGCGGTATCATCGGTCGCCTGATGAGACTCGACCGCCGTGGCAACAACAACGGCAAGGTCGAGCGTGTCGAGGTGCCGAGAGAGTACCGCGCGCTCTTCGACCGCTTCGATCCGAACAAGGACGGCGTCCTCGACGAGGAGGAGCTCGAGCGCGCCGACGGGAGGCGACGTTGAGGTCGCCCCTCATCGCGATTCTCGTCGTCGGGTCTTTCGCACTCATGACCTCGTGCACGACGACGAGCTACAACTACGAGGTCACGATCAGCGACGGTGACACCAAAGCGCTCGAAGTCGCCGCAGCGAAGGCCCACGTCGTCGTTTTCATCACGGTCGACTGCCCGATCGCCAACGGCTTCGCGCCGACGATCCAGACGCTCGCGGGCCAGTTCGGGTCGAACGGAATTCGGTTCTTCCTCGTCCACGTCGATCCGGACGTCGGTCCCGCCGACGCGCGCAAGCACGCGTCGGAGTACGGCTACGAGCTGCCGATCATCCTCGACACGAAGCACCAC
>CAYZGY010000204.1:9491-10947 GCA_964478085.1 uncultured Planctomycetia bacterium | reverse complement strand
TCCCTCATCCTGGCCCCGGTTTCGGCCGCACCCGAGAAGAAGGACGACAACGACAAGAAAATCGAGGAAGCCCAAAAGAAGGCGGAGGCGGAACTTAACGGATCCGACCCGCAGCGATCGAAGGTCATCGAGGAAGGGAAGCAGAACCTCGCCGAGATCCGTAAGATGCTCGAGAAGATCCAGAACGATCTCTCGAACAAGCAGACGGGCTCATCGACGCAGAACCAGCAGAAGAAGGTGGTCTCGAAGATGAATCAGCTCATCGAGAAGATCGCCGAGGAGTGCGAGCGCTGCAACAAGGGCGGACAGGGCAAACCCGACCCGAACCAGCAGAAGCTCGCCGACAAGCAGAACCAGAACGGTCAGCAGAAGCCCGGCCAGGAGAAGCCGCAGGGCCAGAAGCGCGAGAACCAGAAGCAGGTCTCGTCGTCGCGTCAGCAGCAGGAGAAGCAGCAGCAGGAAAAGCAGCGCCTCCAGCAGGACGTTCAGAAAGAGAAGAAGTCGGGCAAGGTAGAGAACACGAAGGTCGCCGACGGCAAGCTCCCGAAGGGAGAGGGCGGCGAGCTCGTCAACCAGCTCTACAAAGAGAAGAAGTGGGGCCAGCTGCCTCCGAAGATCCGCGACGCGATCTTTTCGGCTTCGTCGAAGCCCGCGCCGCACGAGTATCGTCGGATCATCGACAGCTACTACCTGAAGATCAGCTCGCAGTATACCAAGAAGAGGTAAGCGGGCTGCTCTCCTACCAGAAACTCGATCCCACCAGTTCCCTCCCCAATCGAGTGACGCGGCGGGTCGCCGCGTCGTGACGTCATCTCGACCTCCGTCGACCATCGGCAAGGGAATCTCCCTCCACCCCGTCGACTTCTTTCTCTTCCAGCTTCGGCACGAGCAGCGTGTCGAAGACGAGCTGGAATACGTGGTACAGAACGAGCGGTACCGCGCCGTACGGATTCGTGCGAAAGAACTGCTCCCAGAGATAGATCCCGTTCGGGAGCGTCTTTTGGCTGCCGCAGAAGACGACGGCTGCGCGCGTCGGCACGTCGAATCCTAGCGCGTTCGACAGCCCGTACGTCCACACGATCAGCGCCAGATGAAGTACGACGCTGACGAAGAAGAACCGCACTGCGATGTCGGGCTCGCTCGCGAGATGCTCGGCCGCGGCCGCGAAGCCCGTGTAGAGAAACGCGAGGATGATGAGTCGCGGCAGGATCTTGATCGCTGGCAGGATCGGCTTCGTACGCGTCCAAAGCACGCGTCGAAGCAGCTGACCGACGATGACGGGCAGCACCACGACGAGCGCCATGCGCCCCATCATCTCGAGGACGGGAAACGAGACGACCTCGCCGATCGCGACGCGCAAGACGAGAGGCGTCAGCACGGCGGTCAACGAGTTCGAGAGCACGGTGAGGATCAACGCGAGCTCCTGATTGCCGCGTGCGACGACGGTGAGTGCCAA
>CAYZGY010000204.1:0-9481 GCA_964478085.1 uncultured Planctomycetia bacterium | reverse complement strand
CCGGCTTGCGCAGCAGCGATCATCGTCGCTTCGAGGAAGCGTGCGCCGTCGGAATCTGCGCCGTCGATCGGTGGGCCGAGCGCGCGAGCTGCGCCGTACGCGACGAGTGGGGCGAAGACGTACGTCGTCGAAAGCGTCAAGAGGATCGCGCGCACGTTTGCGGCTTGCTGAACGAGTCGTGACGTGTCGAGAGTGAATCCCGAGATCAAGAGCGTCACGGCAACGAGGAGCGGCAAGACGATCTTCGCCTCGCGGATGACCTGTCCGCCTTCGGGAAGCGCTACTCCAAATACGATCGCGACGGCCATGCCGAGGAGGAACCAGTAGCGCTCGAAGAATTGTCGCGTCGTCATGATGCGGATACAGTACGTGCATGGGTGAGGTCTTTCCACACGAACGTCTCGATGCGGTCTTGCGGCGTTACTTTTCGGTGAGCGAGGAGCTACGCTTCGCGCCACCGCTCGGGGGGGAAACACGACTCGACGTATCTCGTCGAGGGAGCGCCGCGTCCGCTCGTCCTTCGCATCTCGCCGGATCCGAAGGACGACTCGGTGGAGCTCTTTTCCGTGCGTGGCTTGTTGCGACAAGAGCGGGGGCTCCACGAGATTCTGAGGCGAGAGACGACCGCGTTCGAGCACGACCCACCTGCCTCCCTTCTCCACATCGGCGTCTGGGCAGAGAACATCCTGGCCGGCGACGAAGGAGAGCTCACCGGCCTCGTCGATTGGGACCGCGCGCTCTGGGGAGATCCCGAGATCGAATACGCCGTCCTCGACTACTGCGGCATTTCGGAGCTTGAGTTCTGGGAAGGCTACGGCGCGAATGACAACCGCGAGAGCGGGGGACTCCGAAGCGGCGTTGCGTCGAGTCTTCTGCTGGCTCTACGAGCACCAAAAGTACATCTTCATCCGCATCGCGAGGCGCGGCGATCCTGAAGCCGCGAGGCGTTATCGCGAGCAATCGCGAGCAATCGCGAGCAATCGCTCGGGGTGGCGAGTCAGATCCCGGGCTGGGAGGCTTAATTACACGCCGAGTACTCGTCGCAGCTCAAATCGTCCGCGATGCGATCCGTCCCGCAGTTCGGGTACGGCGCGGGCGGACGAGGGCCTCCCTGGTAGACGTGGCTCAAGAGGACGATCGGATCGTTGACCGCGACCGTGCCGTCGTCGTCGCAATCCGCCGCGTCTTCGCAGCGGAGCTCGTGGCCGACGAAGAGCGAGAGAAGCGTCGTAACTGCGTCGCTCACTCCGACGAAGCCGTCACCGTTCGAGTCGCCACGGAGCATGTCGACGCGCTCGCAGGGTGAGCCTGCGGCACCAGGCGCCGGATCGAGCTCGATGATGAGCTCGGGGCGAAACTCCGCAGGCCCTTCGCTCGAGTAAACCCAGTGCGTTCCGCCTTCGAAGCCCCGAAGGAGGAAGCCTTCGTTCGCGGTGGTCGGCGCTGGCTGTCGCCAGTTCCAATCGGGTGTCCACGGCGACTGACCATCTCCGGTAGGAGCCACGGAGGCCCAGTCCGCGATCAGGTCGGTGAGCGAGCCGGGCACGTCGATCTCGATCTCGAAGGGCTCGTCGGGAGCGGCGAACTCGTTGTCGAAGACTCCGAGGATGACGTCTTCGTAGTCGATCCCCGGAGTGTCAGGCCCACCCGTCGCGCTCGCCCAGGTCGGAGAAGGCTGGGGGAATCCGCCGAAGTCCGCGAGATGCATCCACGTGCAGATGTGCTGATTGCAACCGAGACAGACACCGCCGTCGTTTGCGCCTTCTCGCCAGGCGGAGTTCTCTGCGGCCAATCGATAGACGTCGATCGCTCCGGTCGGCGGAGACTGCTGCGTCCAAAGTCGAAGCGTTACGCTGTGGACGTCCGTGAAGCGACTCTCGAGACAGGATATATCGAATCGGAGGAGCGCCAGGCGAGTGTCGACGTCGACGCCGAAGACAGGCGCGCCACCGAAGTTCGAGGCCCCGCCTCCGAACGCTTGGCCGCGTCTTACGTAGGCGTCCTGCGTGCCATCGTAATTCGTGACACGAATTCCGAGAGCCTCACTGATGACCGGATGCCCGTGCTTGAACGTGATCGTCTCGGACTGAGCGCTACGGCCCATGAACACGCTCGCTACCAAGAACAGGATCGATGCCCACTTCACGCGCATGGAACGGGTACCTCATCGCTGTCGGTTTTGTTGACGAGTGACTTTCAGCGTATCTCGAGGGTGCCTGCGAGAAAAGCGGATTCCGCTTCGAGGATTGCGAGAGACGTACGGTATCGCCACCTTGTCTGGCGGAATAGAATGATCCCCGACGTGTTGTCGTTTGGGCGATTTCGACAAGTAGATCTACAAGGAGATTTCGTGATCACGGATCGATGGAAGGCGTGGACTCTTGCGCCGCTGCTGGCGCTGCTGTCATTTTTCACGTCGTCGCTTTTCGCGGGGGCCGAATCGAAGAAGAGCTCGCTACCGAACATCATCATTATCTACGCCGACGATCTCGGCTTCGGCGATCTGTCCTGCTACAACCCGAAGTGCGCGTACAAGACGCCGCGGCTCGACAAGATGGCCGCCGAGGGCATCCGATTCACCGATGCTCACAGCCCTTCGACCATCTGCTCACCCTCGCGATACTCGCTCTATTCCGGTCAGCAGATCTACCGTTCGACCGGTCGCGGGGGCGGCGCGTGGGAGGGGCCGGGCGGGCCGAGCTACTTGAAGCCCGGGACGTTGACGCTCGGGGACATGCTCAAGTCGAAGGGGTACCACACGGGCGTCTTCGGGAAGTGGCATGTCGGGCTGACTTGGCTCGACAAGGACGGCAAGAAGCTTGGGGGCGGATTCAAGAACTCGCTCTTGATCGACTATGAGAAGTCGACGCCGCTCATCGACGGCCCCAACAAGCGTGGCTTCGACGAGTCGTTCGTCACACCCAATTGCCCGACGACCGATCCGCTCTACATCTACATCGAAAACGGCATGGTCCCCGTTCCGGCGAGCCAGCGACACAAGCGCGCGAACTTGCCGAATCCGGGTGGCAAGTGGCGATGGGACAACGATGAAGGCTGGATGTCGCCCGGCTACGAGTTCGTCAAGGCCGATCTTCTCTTCTTCGAGAAGACTCGGAAGTTCATCACGGAACACCGGAAGAAGAGTCCGGAAAAACCGTTCTTCGCGGTCTTCTCGACGCAGATCGCGCACGCGCCCGTGCTACCCGCTCCGGAGTTCAACGGCGCTACGAAGGCGGGGCCACGTGGCGACTTTGTCTTCGTGCTCGACGCGCTCGTAGGTCGTGTTCTCGATCTCGTGGATGACCTCGATATCGACGACGACACGTTGATTCTCTTCAACGCCGACAACGGCGCTGAAACGATGCACGTCAGGTGGATGCAGGAGGATCACGAACATGACGCGTCGGGTGGTTGGCGAGGGATGAAGCGCGACGGTTGGGAAGGCGGTCACCGCGTTCCGTTCATTGCGCGTTGGCCGAGTCGTATCCCTGCCGGACAAGTTTCGGCTCAGATGACCAATACGACGGACATCTTTGCCACGCTCGCCTCGGTCGTGGGTTACAGGCTGCGCGACGAAGACGCCACCGACAGTTTCGACATGCTTCCCGTCCTCCTCGGAAAGCAGGACCCGAAAAAGTCCGTTCGTCCGCATCTTTTGACCCAGAGCTTTCGCGGCGAGTTTCAGATTCGAAAGGCGAACTGGAAGTATCTCGACCATCGAGGATCGGGTGGAAATCGTTACGATCGAGGATGGATCAAAGAGTACGCTCTGCCCGACACGGCTCCCGACGCGCCGGGGCAGCTCTACGATCTCACCAAGGATCCCGGCGAGCGCACGAACCTGTACTTCAAGAACGAGGGGAAGCGTAAAGAGCTCCAGGCGCTTCTCGGGGAGCTGAAGACGAGTGGTCGAAGCGCACCGCGGAACCGCGTTCCGGTCGGGATCGAGAACATCCCGACGATCGAGAAGTAGCGGAGCGTGAGCGAAAGATGAGCCGAGCGACTCGCTGGCTGGCGACGATCGTAACGACGATCGTAACGACGTTCCTCACGACGATCGGCTTCTCCGTCGAGAAGCCCGAGAAGCCCGAGAAGCCGAACGTTCTCTTCATCATCTCCGACGATCTCAATACCGCACTCAGTGGCTTCGGGCATCCTCAGTGCAAGACGCCCGAGCTCGATCGTCTCGCTGCCCGGGGTGTGCGCTTCGAGAACATGCACTGCCAGTACCCTGTCTGCGGTGCGTCCCGCGCGTCGATCATGTCGGGACTCTATCCGTATTCCAATCGGACGATGGGGAATCAGGGCACGCTTCGGGGAAGCATGCCCGACGTGGTCACGATGTCGCAGCTCTTTCGCAAGAACGGCTACCGCGTCGGGCGGGTGAGCAAGATCTACCACATGCGCATCCCGATGGAGATCATCGCGGGCACGGCCGAGTCGGACGATCCGCACTCGTGGGACGAGATCGTCAACGTCAAGGCGCCGGAGCAGCACGCGCGCGGAACGAGGACGGAGTGGTCTCCGAAAGACAAGGGCTCTCAGACCTTCACGGGCATCGAGGCGGACTACGAGTCGTTTCGACGCAGTCTTCCCGCACGCGGAAAAAAGAAGCGTGCGCGATAGGCGCTATCGATTCTCGATCTTGAATCCCGGTCCTGTCGCCGCATCGAACAATACGACCTCGTCGACGTAGAGCTCGACCGGATTATCGCCGTCGGGCTGAACGAAGAAGAACAGGTCGTCGACGACGTGACCGGCCTCGAACGTCGAATCGCTACCGTCGTTGCGTTTCGCGTCTCGAACGAAATCGACGTAGCGCGTTGTCCACGCGCCCTTCTTGCAGCCGACGAGATGGACGTGGCGGTTGTCCTGAACGGTCGCGTCGAAGATCTGTACGGTCATCCTCGACGTGCCGCTGAGGTGATAGCGAAAGCGGAGCTTCGTGTGCGCGCCGACCGATCGTACGGGCGAGATCTGCAGTCGAATCCACTTGCCGGCTCCTCTCTGTCTCGGCACGGCACGCGCGACGCCCCAGTTGGACCCCGCGGGAGCTCGAGAGGAGCCGCTCGCCGTCACGATCTCGAAATCGCCGGGCCAGTACTTTGCTCTGACCTTCGGATCCGTGCCCGTGTCGAGGGCGGCGAGAAAGATGACTCGATTCGGAAACGGCTCGGGCTCCGGAGGAAGCGATGGGTCGTTCGAGAAGAAGATCACGTCGTCGACGAGGAGATCGTAGGAGTCGGCGCGTTTCGCGTCGCCCACGAAGATTTTGAGATCGTCCATGCGTTCCCCTTCACGAAACGGAACTCCGGCCGTGCCGTCGTTCCGTCGGCCGTCGCGCGTGAAGTTCATCGTCACCTCGGACCAGGCGTCGTTCGACAATCCTGCGAGCCTGACGTGGTTGTTGTCTTCCGTCGAAAGGCTGAAGTGCTGGAAGGTCGCACGCGTGGCAACATGCAATTTGTAGCGCAGGTAGAGCTGATTGACTTTCCCCATGCGCGGCCCCGGTACAGGGTTGATGCCGGTCATGAGGCCGGAAAAATCACGATACGGTCTCGCGGCGACTCCCATCGAGGTCTTGTTGCCCGGATAGCCAGGAATGTCGTCCTTCCGTCGAGGGCCGAACCAGGCGTAGTCCGGCGTCTGCGTCTCGAAGTCGCAAGCGGCCCAGATGCGATGGGGGAAGCTCGTCGGGCGCGATCGCAGCGCCGGAGCGCGGCCGCGCGGGTTCCCGGGTTCGTAGATCAGAAGGTCGTCGATGTCGAGCTGTTCGCCGTTCGTGACGTAGAAACGAATCTCGTCGGCGAAGCGTGTTTCGTTCGATTCTCCCCGCGCCGTGAGATCGAGGAAGTCGACGTTGCCGTGAGCCCACTCTCCGCTCTCTCGAGCGTGAAGATGGGTCGTGTACTCGCGCTTCGTTTTCGAGTCGGCGAGGACAATGCGGAGCGAGCCTGGCTTCGAGACACGGTAGCGAAAGTCGACCGACGTGCGCGCGCTGAGCACTCGACGTCCTCGAAGGCCGATGCGCAGCCACGGTGCGCCACCGTCCGCCTGAGGCACGGAGCGGGCGAAATCCCAAGTTTTCGGCTTCTCGTGGAGCACGATGTCCAAGTCGCCCGGCCACTCCTTCCCTTGCTTCCCGGTGTCGAACCAGCCCGTGAAGATCACGCGACGCGGAAAGGGTCGTCTCTCGGTCTCTGGTGCTGCTTCGAAGAGAACGATGTCGTCGATCGAGAGTCGTGTGCCGGTATCGACATAAAACTGAATGTCGTCGATGCGTTCGTCTTTCGCGAGCGGCCCTCCGCTTCCGTCGGGGCGACGAGCGACCGTCATGTCCACGGTAGCGCTTCGCCATTCGCGCTGCGGAAGGTCCGAGATCTTCAAGTAGCGGTGGTAGCCCCTCGAGAGCGAGTAGATCTGCACCTTGATCGTGTCGGACCCGTCGATGCGGTAGCGAAACGAAAGCCGTGTACGCTCACCCATCGGCGGTCCGGGGACGGGATTGAAGATGACGCCTTGAACCTTGTTCTTCCGGTCGCCCATTTTGCGATCGAAGTTGAGCGTCTCGCCCGAACGACAGACGTTTCCGGCGTCGGTCTTCGCGACTGTACCTCGCAGCCACCATTGCTTCTCGATTTCTGTCTCGTAGTCCTCGAAGACGTGAACACGCGTCGGAAAGCCACCTTGTGCGATGGGCTTCGTCGCGTGCACGTCCTTCTCGAGCAGGGGAGCCGCCACGAATGCAAACTTTCGAAGCTCGTCGGTCCACTTTCGGTGAGCTTCGTCGTCGTCACCGATCGGAGATCGAAGCGGCGTGATGCTCGGATGTCCTTCTCCGATGGCCCAGGTGTCCGATCCCTCCGGCTTCGTACCTTCGAAGAGTCGAATCCGGGGGCGGAATTCGCCCACTCCTTTCTCCGTGGGTTCTTTCACCGGTCGAAAGCGGATGTGAAACGCGCGCGCGGCCGGGAACGTCACGAGCGGAGTGCGCCATTCCTTCGGATCACCCTTCGGAAAGTTGACGTTGACGAAGGAGCCGGATGGCGGCCGCTTATCGAGAATCTCGGTCACGAACGAGGCGGCGATCGACGAGCAGCGCTTGATGTGGCTCAGATCACGTCGAAGCGAAAACGCGACTGCGGGAATGCCGAGATCCGCGGCCATCCGCGCAGCGCCGACGGTACCCGAGGCGTGAATGTCCGTCCCGACATTCTCGGCGGAGTTGATGCCACTGACGACGAGATCGAAGCCACGGTCGCCGGCGATCTGATCGACTGCGAGAAGAACGCACGTCGCCGGAGTCGAGTCGACCGCCCACGAGTTCTCAGATCGAGATTCGAGACGAATGACACCGTCGAGCGCGATGGCCTGTGACGTCCCGCTCTGATCCTCCTTCGGAGCGACGACGACGACGTCGGCCGTGATCGCCAGCTCGGCAGCCAGCGCACGCAGCCCGGGCGCGTCGATGCCGTCGTCGTTCGTCAGGAGTACGCGCGGACGCCGCTCGAGAGAATCGTTCGCAAACGCGCTGCCAGAGAGCGACGCGAAGAGCGGCAGCAGCAGAGTGAGGGTCGCCGTGAGGCGGGAAGCGGGTCGATGCATGAGAGCCACTCCGAGTTGATCAAGGGATCACCCTAAAGTCGTCGACCCGACCCTTGAAGTCAACTCACCCCGGCTGCCGCAAACCGGCCGAACGCCACCCGCGCTTCCTCGTTCGAGGGGTCGAGCTTCGTCGCGCGTCCGAAGCTCTCCTTCGCGTCGTCGCGGAGGCCGCAGGCTTCTTCGGCGCTGCCGCGTGTCATCCAGACACGGGCGTTCTCGGGGTCGAGCAAGGTCGCGCGGCGCAGGCAGTCGATCGCTTCGTCGAGGCGGCCGAGGCGGCCGAGGAGGGCGCCTTTGTTTTGCCAGGCTCTCGCGTGGGTGTTGTCGAGGCAGACGGCTCGCTCGTAGCACTCGAGCGCGGGCTCGTCCTCTCCCGCTCGGCTTCGTAACGTGCCGAGCTCGGTCCAGGCACGCGGGTCGTCGGGGGCGAGCTCGACGAGACGTTCGTAGCTCAGTCTCGCTTCGTTGGGACGACCGAGCTGGACGAGGGTCCAACCGCGACAGCGCCAGCCATCGGGGAGGCGCGAATCGAGCTCTTCGGTGCGATCGAGATGCTTGAGAGCTTGCGGGTAGTTGCCGTCACGAATGTTCGCCCTCGCGAGGACGAGCCACGCCTCGGCGACGCCCTCTTCGACGTCGAGGCAACGACGCGCGCACCATGCGGCTTCCTTCGGTCGATCGATCTCGAGGTTCTCGAGCGCCGCGCCGAGCCACGCGTCGGCAGAGCGCGGTTCGCTCCTGCGGGCTCGCTCGAAGCACTTGAGCGCCGCTCGATTCTCGCCACGTCGGCGGAGAACCCGTCCCCGACCGAGCCAGGCTTCGGCGTGCGTTGAATCGAGGTAAGTCGCTTTGCAAAAGCATGAGAGCGCTTCGGACTCATCACCGACCGCCTCGAGCGTGCACGCTTTGCCACTCAGCGCTTCGACGTTCTTGTCGTCGAGGTCGAGGGCTTTTTCGAAGGCGACGCGCGCTTCGCTCGTCCGTGAGAGTCGCGTGAGAACTTGGCCGTGGACGACGTGCGCCGGCGCGTGTTTGGCGTTCGACTCGATCGCCTTCTCGGCCACGACGAGGGCTTCTTCGTCACGAGCGAGCTTCTTCAGCGATGACGCACGACCGCACCAAGCTTCGACGTTGTCCGCCGCGAGCTGGAGTGCACGGTCGAACGAGATCAGGCCGCCCTTCGCATCGGCGAGCGCGAGAAGGCAGTGGCCTTTCTCGTTCCAGGCATCGACATCACTCGCGTCGAGATCGAAGACGCGCGATAGGGTCGTGCAAGCGTCCTGATGCTTGCCGAGCTTCCGCTCGACGCGCGCCTTCAGCTTGAGCGCGGGGACGCAGTAGGGATCGATCTTGAGCGCTGCTTTGGCGCTGCGCCTCGCGGCCTTGACGCGTCCCACCGTGAGCCAGAGCTCTCCCAGCTCGACACGATCTTCGACGTTCTGGGGCGCGTGCCTGACCGCGTGGGAGAGCGACCGGAGCGCGTCGCGATGCTTGCCGAGCGCACGGTAGGCCTTGGCCGCACCGAGGATGGCGTCGGGGCTCTTCGGCAGCACGGACATCGCCTTCCGGAAACGCTTCAGCGCTTCCGCGGGACGGCCGACCTCGATCAGTCGGCGGCCTTCCTCGAGGAGGTCCCGCGCCTGGAGCGCGCAGCGGATCTTGTACTTTTCCCAAAAGCGTAACATCGGGCGGAGCTCGTCGTTCGTTCACGCTCGAGTCGTCAGGCGAGGCGGCGAATTTCACCGCCGCGGACGATCTTACCCGGATGAGCCTAACAGCCCGTTGAAGAAAGTCGATTCGGCGTTCAAGCGGCCGATTCGCTCGAGCTCTTCGTCGCTGAAACTCGCCAATGCTCCACATTGGCTCCGTTTCAGCT
>CAYZGY010000203.1:0-10953 GCA_964478085.1 uncultured Planctomycetia bacterium | reverse complement strand
GGCGTCTCGACCTACTCGTTTTGGCAGTTCAACGGTCCGAAGGAGAACTCGAGCATCGAGAGCTGCATCGACAAGGCCGCCGCGATGGGCTTCGACGGTATCGAGCTTCTTCACGTACAGATGAAGTCCGACGAGAACGGCTACCTCCAGAGCCTCAAGCGTCGTGCCTTCGAGGCGGGCCTCGCGCTCTGCGGATTCTCGACGCACCAGGGCTTCGTCAAGCCGGACCCGGCCGAGCGCCAGAAGCAAATCGACAAGACGATCGCGCAGATCGAGGTCGCGTACAAGCTCGGCATCCCGACGATGCGTCTCAACACGGGACGTTGGCGGACGACGAAGTCCTTCGACGAGCTCATGGCCAATCGCGGAATCGAGCCCGTCCTTCCCGGTCACACGGAGGACGAAGGCTTCAAGTGGGTCATCGACTCGATCGGGCAGCTGCTTCCGACGGCCGAAAAATGCGGCGTCGTTCTCGGTCTCGAAAACCACTGGGGGCTCGGACGCACGCCCGAAGGGCTCGTGCGTATCGCTGACGCTCTCCCGTCGCCATGGCTCCAGCTGACGCTCGACACGGGCAACTTCCTCGAGGATCCGTACGATCGCCTCGCCGGTCTTGCGAACCGCTGCGTGCTCGTTCAGGCGAAGACCTACTACGGCGGCGGCAAGTGGTACACGCTCGACCTCGACTACCCGCGCATCGGGAAAATCTTCAAGGACAGCAGCTACAAGGGATGGGTCTCGCTCGAGTTCGAAGGCAAGGCCTCGCCCGACGTCGCGATCCCGAAAAGCCTCGCGGTGCTGCGGAGCGCTTTCTCCTGATCTAATCCTTCTTCGTCTTCTTCCTCGTGAGAGCGGCGAAGATTCCCGCGAGCACGAACGAGTAGATCGCGAACACGAGCACGATGAGGAAGATTCCGAGGAGGCTGTTTCCGCGGAGCTGCCACTCGTCCGGAACAGCGATTTGTAAGAGTCGCAAGCCGGGCTCGTAGATCTCGATCGGAAAGTCGCGGTCGAGAAGGAGCGCGCTGAGAATCTGGACGAGCAGGAGGATAGCCGTCAGGAGCGAGGTGCGCTTCAGCCAGGCCAGCATGAGGAATCTTCGGTGGTGAATTGTTCGGCACGCGGACTCTGCCGCGCAGAGTAAACGGGGTGTCCGGGATCGACAAGCTCCGATCGTGTGATAGTCTGCTGGTTCCGGTTCTTCCCCGCGGTTCGAAGCAAGATCCTCGTGCGTTCGTTTTTCTCCATCATTGCAGTCTTCGTGTTCACGAGTTCCCTGCGCGTCGTCGCCCAGGACGAGTTCGAGCAGGAGCCGATCCTCTACTCGAAGACGAAAGCGCAGGACGCGGTCCAAAAGCTGCGCGCCAAGCTCGAGGATGGTTCGTGGAAGCCGAAGCGCTGGCCGGCGAAGACATTCCTTCGAGAGGTCCTGCGCGCGTTCGACGTGCCCGAGGAGTCACAGGTCCTCGTCTTCTCGAAGACGAGTCAGCAGATTCGGCGCATCGCGCCCGAGACGCCTCGTGCGATGTACTTCTCGGACGACTGCTACATCGGTTGGGTCCGCGGTGGAGCGATCGAGATCGCTTGTGTCGACCCGGTGCTCGGCACGACGTTCTACATCTTCGATGGACGTGAAGCCGAGAAGCCGCTCGAGTTCAAGCGCGACGCAGCCTGTCTCTCGTGTCACGGTGGCGGACGGACCGGGCGTATACCGGGATTGATGGTTCGTTCAGTCTTTACCGACGGTCGCGGCTTTCCGATTCTCTCGGCGGGATCGTTCCAGACGACACACCGAAGTCCACTTTCCGAGCGTTGGGGTGGTTGGTACGTAACCGGGCAGCACGGTATCGCCCGTCACATGGGGAACGCACTCTCCGAACGCGACCCGAAAAGCGGAGGGCGTGACGCGGTCTTCGATGCCGAGGCCGGCGCCAATCTCGAGACACTCGACGAGCTGGCCTCGATGGAGCCGTACCTGAAGCCGTCGAGCGACATCGTCGCATTGATGGTTCTCGAGCACCAAGTCGGGATGCACAACGCGCTCGTTCGGGCGAGCTTTCGTTCGCGACAGGCGATTCACCGGCGGAGAGCCTTTCTCGAGGCCGTCGGCGATCCCGTCACGGACGAGCTCGAGGGCTCGGCGCGTCGCATCGTCGAGGCGGAGGTCGAGAACGTCGTCGAGGAGATGCTCTTCTTCGAGGAGGCGACTCTGCCCTCGGGCATGAAGGGGGCGAAGGGCTTTCAGGAGCAGTTCCTGCGTCGAGCGAAGAGGACGAAGTCGGGACGCAGCCTCCGCGAGCTCCGACTGCGCGGCCGACTCTTCGAGCGACGTTGCAGCTTCCTGATTCACTCGGTCGTCTTCGACGGCATGCCCGACCTCGTGCGCGGGCGAGTTTACCGGCGTCTCTGGGACATCCTCAGCGCGAAGGAGGTTCCCGAGAAGTACGCCTACCTCGACGACGACGAGCGTCGTGAGATCATCGAGATCCTGCGAGAGACGAAGAAGGGCCTGCCCGCGTACTGGCGCGCCGAGTGACTGGCTACGGACGGTGTCGACGCGTAGAATGCACCGTCCCTTTCTCCGGTTCTCGAAATAGACCATCTCCCAGAGATCGAAAGAGTACTCTCATGCGATCGATTCCTCTGTGCTCCTTGTTTTCTCTCCTCGCGATGCCGGCCCTGGCGGTCGAGCCCGTCCCGAGCGAGGTCGTTCCGAAGAAGGTCCCCGGCGCCAAGGTGCGCAACGTCGTCTTCATCTTGTCGGACGACCATCGCTACGACGCGATGAGCTTCATGGGGCACCAGTTCGCGAAGACGCCCCACATGGACTCGATCGCCAAGAACGGCGTTCACCTCAAGAATGCGTTCGTCACGACGTCCCTGTGCTCGCCGAGTCGCGCTTCGATTCTCACGGGTCTCTACACGTTTCGCCACCGCGTGATCGACAACAACCGGCTCGTGCCGAAGGGGACGATCTTCTTTCCGCAGTACCTGCAGAAGGCCGGCTACGCGACGGCGTACATCGGCAAGTGGCACATGGGCGGAGCCACCGACGCGCCACGGCCCGGCTTCGATCACTGGGTCAGCTTCCGAGGTCAGGGACACTACCTGCCACCTCGTCCGAATTACACGCTCAATGTCGATGGCAAGCGCGTCAAGCAGAAGGGGTACATCACCGACGAGCTGACCGATTACGCCATCTCGTGGCTCGAGAAGCAGAAGCCCGCCGATAAGCCGTTCTGTCTCTACCTTTCGCACAAGGCCGTCCACGCGAACTTCACGCCGGCGAAGCGTCACAAGGGCCAGTTCGCGAAGCTTCCGTTCAAGCGTCCGGCTTCCGAGGCGAACACGGACGAGAACTACGGCGACAAGCCACGTTGGCTGCGCGATCAGCGCAACAGCTGGCACGGCGTCGACTTCCCGTACCACAGCGAGCTCGACGTCGAGAAGTACTACAAGGCCTACTGCGAAACACTCTCCGCTGTCGACGATGGCGTGGGGCGGGTCCTCGCTCAGCTCGAGAAGATGGGCATCCACGACGAAACGCTCGTGATTTACATGGGCGACAACGGCTTCATGTTCGGTGAGCACGGCCTCATCGATAAGCGCGTCGCGTACGAGACTTCGATCCGCGTGCCGATGATCATGCAGTGCCCCGAGCTCTTCAAGGGCGGCACGGTTGTCGAGGAAGTCGTCGCGAACATCGACATCGCTCCGACGATTTTCGAGGCGATGGGTCTCGCCAAGCCGCCGCACATGGACGGCGCGAGCTTCATCCCGTTGGCCCAGGGAAAGAAGATTCCGTGGCGTGAGTACTTCCTCTACGTCTACTACTGGGAGAAGAACTTCCCGCAGTCTCCGACGGTCTTCTCGATCCGCGGAAACAAGTACAAGTACACGACGTACTACGGCCTCTGGGATACCGATGAGCTCTACGACATCCAGAACGATCCGATGGAGTCGAAGAACCTGCTTCACGACAAGCAGTACCAGAAGATCGCGAAGGAGATGGAGAACAAGCTCTACTCGATGATGGATGAGCTCGGCGGCATGTACCTGCCGCTCAACCAGCCGCGCGGAAGCTCGCAGAACAAGCGCTTGCGCAGTCGTGAGGGGGAAAAGGCCGGGAACTTCCCGCCGCCCTTCGTCCTCGATAAGTCCGTTCACAAGAACGCCCAGTAGTCTCGATCGACCCTCCCGTTACCTCAGAGAGAAGAGAGTCTCCATGAGCTTCTTCGCGCGTGCGCTTAGTGTTTCGGTGTTTGCGTTCGTCTTCGTCGTGCCGAGCTCGACGAGTGCCGAGACGAAGCCGAATGTCGTCTTTGTCCTGGCCGACGACATGGGCTACGGTGACGTTCGGGCGCTCAATCCCGACTCGAAGATTCCGACCCCCTACCTTGACTCGCTCGCGAAGGACGGTGTGACGTTCACCGACGCGCACTCGCCGTCCGCTGTCTGCACGCCGACTCGTTACGGTGTTCTCACCGGGCGATACTGTTGGCGTTCCCGCCTCAAGACGGGCGTTCTCGGCGGTTACAGCAAGCCTCTCATCGAGAATGGCCGATCGACGGTCGCGTCGATGCTCCGCTCGAAGGGCTACACGACGGGAGCCGTCGGCAAGTGGCACCTCGGGATGGAGTTGCCGTTCAAAAAGAAGGACGCCAACACCCGGCGTTGGGACGGGGACCCCGGTGTCGACTTCGGCGGCAAGATCACGAACAGCCCGATCCATCACGGCTTCGACGAGTACTTCGGTGTCAGCGCATCGCTCGACATGGCACCGTACGTCTACATCCGCAACGATCGATTTACGATGCTCCCCACTCACCAGCAGAAGGCCGTGCGTTTTCCGCACTTCATTCGTTCCGGGCCGCGCGCTGATGACTTCATCATCGATCGAGTGCTCGATCGCTTGCCCGAGGAGGCCGTCGCGGTTATCGAGCAGGCGTGGCAGCAGGGGAAGCCGGTCGTTGTCTACTTTCCGCTGGCCGCCCCGCACAAGCCGACGCAACCGCACGCGCGTTTCCAGGGCAAGACGAAGCTCGGAGAGTACGGGGACTTCATCGTCCATGTCGACGCGTCGGTCGGCGAGGTCTTGAAGGCTCTCGACAAGGCCGGTGTCGCGAAGAATACGCTCGTGATGTACACGTCGGACAACGGCTCGTACATGTATCGATACGACGACGAGCGGAAGGATCACGTCGACGACGAGAAGGTCCAAGGCTACCGGGCCGACCGGCACCGCGCGAACGGACCGCTGAGAGGCACGAAGGCGGACGTCTGGGAGGCGGGCCATCGTGTTCCCTTCTTCGCTCGCTGGCCCGGCAAGATTCCGGCGGGATCAAAGTGTGCCGAGGCGATCTGCCTCACCGATCTTTACGCCACCTGCGCCGAGATCGTCGGAGCGGAGATTCCGAAGGACGCGGCGGAGGACAGCGCGTCGATCGTCGGCCTCCTGAAGGGGACCGCGAAGCTGCGCGGCGCTCCCGTGATCAATCACTCGATCGGCGGCATGTTCGCGATCCGCGACGGCCGTTGGAAGCTCGTCGCCGGCACGGGCTCCGGCGGACGGGCGAAGCCACGAGGGAAGCCCTTCGCGAAGCCGTACCAGCTCTACGATCTCGAGGCGGACGTCGGCGAGGCGAAGGACCTCGCGTCGAAGCACCCGAAGATCGTCGAGCGACTTTCGGCGAAGCTCGAGGAGATTCGCAAGGTGGGTCGAAGCGTCGAGCGCTGATCGATCGAGCCGAGCGACGATTCAGAGATCGACGTCGAGGTGCTTGCAGAAGAACTTGATCTTCAGCGTCGTCATGTCCTCGCCGTCCGGGAGCTTCGGCAGATCATTCTTGCCGCCCCCCCCAGACCTCGCAGGGAATCTGGAGCTCCTCAGCGCGCCTCGCGATCATCTTCGAGTACTTCGGGTGATGGACCTGATCCGAGGCCGGAGAGTTCGAGTAGAGGAAGAGCGGGGCGCCGACCTTGCGCATGTGGGGGAGCACCATCTGGTCCGTGCCGACCGGCTGGAGGAATCCGGCTGCGACGACGACTCGCGACGAGAGCCGTTCGACCGGGCCTCGGCTGCGACGCTTGCCCAGGCCGGGATGGTACGCGAGCCATTCCGAGATCAGGGCTCCAGCCGATTCCCCGAACGCGCCGACTCGTTTCGGGTCGATGTTCCACTCGACGCTCTTCGATCGAAGGAACTGAACGGGGAGCGGGCGCAGTGGCGGAGAATCTGTGTGTACGACGCGTCCTTCAGGAAGGGGTGGTTGTAGGCAGCGACCGAGACGCCGAGCGCGAGGTAGTTGCGCACGACCGGGTTCTTGCGGATGCTCGCCTTGTCGTAGCGCACGTTCTTGTGGGTCGGCTCGGGGTTCTCCCGAGCGTTGGCCGAAGCCGGCGAGAGGACTGCGATGAGGGCGAGAGCTACGATCGTGCGAGTGAACGAGAGCATCGGATCACCTCCGACTCTATCGTCGGCGTGAGCGAGGTCTGGCGTTTCGCACTATTCAGACGCGGTAGGCGATCTCGGAACTCCGGATGCGAATCTTCACCGCAGTGTGGAGAGATACTCGACGAGATCTCGAATCTCCGACAGTCGCAGCGTCTTTGCCAGATCGGGCATGACCGAGCCCGCTTGCGGAACCTCGTTCGCGATATCGGAACGGCGCACGGTGACGAGCTCCCCGACGCCTTTGGCGACGCGCAGCGAGTCGGGCTTCTCCTCGAGGATGGAGCCTGCGACCGTCGTTCCGTTCTTCAGGATGAAGAGCCGGACGCGATACGCTTCTTCGACGTCGGCCTCGGGTGCAACGACGGCTCGATGAAGGTGCGCGCGGTCTCGCTTCGTGGCGATGCCCGCGAGACTCGGACCGACGTTGCGGGTGTCCCCCTGAACCGCATGGCAGCGAAGGCACTGCGCGGTCGAGCTCGCTCGAAAGATCTCTTCACCGCGCTGCGCGTTTCCGCCCTCACGAGCGAGATCGAAGACATTCTCGTCTCGTGCCTTGAGCCTCTGCTCGAAAGCCATCGTCGCGACGCGAAATCGCTGAGACGCATGCTTCTTTGCCGTCTCGTAGATCTCAAGGCGTACGCGGGCGTCGGCCTTGGCGGTCATGAGATCCCGAAGGAGCGATCCGAAGGTCTCGACGGCTTTCGGTGACTCGAGTCGTCCGAGAACGCGAATCGCGCTCTGTCGCTCCTCGAGATGCTCGCTCTTGAGCGCACGGGTCGTGTGCGTGAGCGTCGCGTCGTCGTGAGGGCGTCGCTCGGCCAGGAGTCGAAGAGCGGAGACGCGGAGTCGGGGGTGTTTCGAGTCGAGTCCTGCGGCGATCGCAACGTTCGTCTTCGGAGCGTCGAGCGAGTGCATCGCGTCCAGTGCCGCGACGCGAACGTCCGCGTCTTGCTTTCGATCGAGCGCGAGCGACGTGACTCGATCCGTGGCGTCTCCGTACTTCAGCGATCGAATGGCCTTGGCCGTCGCCGACGTGATTCTCTTCGAGGGCGAAGAGAGCAGGACGCCGATGCGCGTGTCGAGCGCGCGGTGGGCGATCTCGACGTCGCCCGGCTCTTGGAAGCGATGGAATCCTTGAACAGCGTCGAGCCGCGGTGGGCGCGTCCATGCGCCGAGAGTCTCGATGGCGAGAGCTCGCAGCTCTTCGGGGTTCTCGTCACGTGCGGCGTATGCGACCAGTCGAGAGGCCGCGGACTGATCTCCGAGTCGCAAGCACGCGCTGATCGCACGACGCGCGGTCGACTCGTCGAGCGCAGGGCCCCGATCGAGGAGGCCGCCGAGAGCGTCGAGCGCTTCTGGAATCGAGAGGTCATCGTGAATCGCTCGGGCCGCCTCGCTGACGACGCTCGCCTTCGAATCGTCGAGGAATTGCGCGATCTCGGGATCGTAGAGTCGCCTGAGCGTCACCACCGCGGCGCGGCGCACAGCGATCGACTCGTGCTCCTTCAGTCGAAGAACCGCCGAGTGGTCCTCGCGGCAGATTCCGCTGAGCGCGTAGACGCCGGCGTGGCGGAGAAACGGGTCGACGTCGTCACTCTCAGCGAGCATCTCGACAATCGCGCCCGTCTGCGACGAGTTTCCGACATGGTGAAGCGCGACTCCCGCGAAGAGTCTCACCCGGGGACTCGCATCGCGAAGAAGTTTTGCGATCGAGGCGGAGGCGCCCTGGAATCGAGCTTCGCCGATGACCTGGATCGCCTGAGCGCGAACTTCGGCGTCGTCATCTTCGAGGAGTTTCACAAGTGGCTCGACTTCGTCGCTCTTCTGGCGGCCGAGTTGCCCGATTCCCCAGATCGCATGCAGGCGAGCAAGTCGATCCGTGCCCTTCTCGGCTGTCGTCAGGAGTTTCGTGCGTCCGGAATCTCCACGACGTACGAGCTCGAACTGTGCTCGCAGACGGACTCGCTGGTCGGCGTGGGCCAAGAGGCCTCCGAGCTCGTCGGTGCCTCTCTTCGCCATGCCGTCGGCGAGGAGTCGCTGTGTCTCTGCGCGTAAAGGGTCACGCTCGGATTCGGGAGCATCGAGCTTGAGCACGCGACCGCGGTCGTGAGGAGCCCAAGGATTGTTGCCCCAGTCCGAAAGGTAGAGCGCGCCGTCGGGCCCGAAGCGGATTCCGATGACGAAGGGACCTTTGAGAATCAAGTGAGGCGAGAGCATCTTGAAGCCGGCCCCGGCAGGCTCGACGCGAAACGCCTGCATCTGCTTGTTCGATTCGGCGAGGAAGAAGTGGCCGCGATACTTCTCGCTGAGCGCCGTGCCCGGGTTGTACTCGAAGCCGATCGGGCCCGTCGAGAAGTTGGCGAGCGACGGCGTCAGGTAGGCTGGCTGCCCTTCGTGATGGGTCTTCCACAAGCAGTCGACGATCCACGGGTTGTAGCCCGAGAAACCGTCCCAGCGGCGATTGGATCGATACTGGTAATGCGCGCGCCAGCCGGAATCGGTTCCCTCGACGACGTAGTGGAAGCGTTCTTGGTCGCCGAAGTCGCCGTCGTTGTCGACCGTGAACAGGTTTCCGTGTTCGTCGAAGGCGATCTCTTGTGGATTGCGCAATCCGTGCGCGAAGACCTCGAAGCCGCTGCCGTCCGGCTCGATGCGCATCACGCCGCCGTGTCCAGGGTAGACGTGATCTCGCCCGTTCGTGTCGTAGACACCGATCCTCTTGTCGCCGATCGACCAGTAGATGCGCCCGTCGACTCCGAGCGTCGGGCCGTGCATGTCGTGTCCGCCGTATCCGATGTGGATGCCGAAACCGTGGACCAACTCTTGAGCCGCCTCGGCGACACCATCATCGTTCGCGTCGGGTAGCTTGTAGAAGCCCGGGATGCACGTGACGTAGGCTGCGCCTTCGTGGAACAGCACGCCCCCGGCCAGGCCGTGGACCTCGGTGTTGAGGCCACGATAGAAGATCTTGCGGTCGTCGGCCTTCCCGTCGCCGTCGGTGTCTTCGAGACGGTAGATCGTCTCTTGGAATTCGAAGAGCTTCTTCCAGTCGCGCTTGCGCGAGCGGATCATCTCGCGTTTGTCCTCGACGCTTCGGGACGCGAGGGTGTCGCGCAGCCAGCCCATGTGGCGTCGGATATCGAGCGCGCCATTGTCGCGTCGCGTGGTGTTCGAGACGTAGACGCGACCGCGATCGTCGACGGATATGCCGACGGCGCTTCCGATCATGCCGGTCGTCGCGAACTCGCTCGTGACGAGGCCCGTGCCGGCCTCGGGTTTCGGCGGTGGAGGAGCCGGAGGTTTCGGGGGCTCGATCTGAATCGGCTTGTCGATCGTGACGCCCGCGATGTGGACCGTCTTGATGTTGTTCAAGCCATTCGCTTCGAGTCAGTTTCAGACGATGCGGAGATGTCGCGCGCGTACTTTTTTGAACTCGATGGTCTCGGCTTGATCGCCCTTACCGCTCGAGGTGAAAGAGCCGACGCTCGTGAACGCCTCGCCATTCTCGGAGGTCTCGATCTTGAATCGGTAGCGTCGAGAGCCGTGATGGAATCCGATGTCGACACGCGAGAGCTCGGTCGATCGATCGAGCTCGTACGCGATCCATTGCCCCGCACCTTCGGCCGACCAACGTGTCGTGACGGAGTCGTCGAGCGTGTGAATCGCGGGGTTGCCCTCTTGGCTCGCGCTGCTGCGAACCGCGACGACCTTGGCTTTCGGGGTCTCGGCGACTGTATTCGTCGCACCGAGTGTGGCGGCGACGGAGAGAACGAAAGGCGAGAAGTGCACGAACAAAGGAACGACTCCGAAAGTCACCTGTGGAAATCGGAATGACGAGCCGAACGGCCACCAGAAAAGCATTCCCACGCTGCCATAGCGTTCGTATGCTAACAGGCTGGAGCCCGAGATTCTCCTCAGACTTCTGCTGCGGCTACGTATCTCTCGCCGTGGACTGCGTCAGTGATCCCGACTCGATCCTCAGCGTGTCAGAAACACGCTACCGGTCGAGCCGCGCTCACTTCCTTGCCACACCGAGAGCTACGACGCTTCGCGACAAAGTCTGATGAGAACCTCGGGCAGAACGCAGAATCTGCTTCTGCATCGAAGGGAAAACTCGTCAACGTCAACAGGCTTCGTCGGTGAAGGAGCCGAGATGCGGAACGCGCTGCTGATCGTCGTGCTCTCCCTGATCGGGGTGAGCGCAAGAGCGGAAACGAATCGAGCGGGCTTGGATTTTTTCGAGACGAAGATCCGCCCCGTCCTCGTCGAAGAGTGCTACAGCTGTCACGCCGAGACGAAGGGCAAGAAGAAGACGAAGGGCGGCCTCGCGCTCGACACGCGTGCCGGCGTTCTTCGCGGTGGCGAGTCGGGACAGATTATCGTCCCGGGCAAGCCGAAGGAGAGTTTGTTGATTCGCGCGCTGCGGCACGAGTCGCCGAAGATGCCGCCGAAGAAGAAGCTCTCCGATTCGGTCGTCGCCGACTTCGCCAAGTGGGTCG